>JASHUJ010000146.1 GCA_030040035.1 Thermoplasmata archaeon | reverse complement strand
CTGGGCGAGGCACCCGAACTGCGCGAAAGAAAAAGGCGCCCCGGGTTGCCCCGGGGCGGAAGGGGTTGGCTCGGCGGTTCAGGCGGTGGAGGAGAGAGTGAACCGCGTGCGCTCGGCGAGCCGGAGGGCGAGGTCGAAAAAGGGCGGGTCGACGACGGGATCGAACGGTTCCGGCCCCAACTTCGGGTCTTGAGGGGCCGGGCCCTGACGTAGCGGGCGCGGAGGGATTTGAACCCTCGACCGCCGGGTTAGGAACCCGGTGCCCTATCCAGGCTAGGCTACGCGCCCCGTTGGGATTTTCGCATCGACCATAAGAGGCCTCCGGCTCGCGAAGTATCCGGCGGATCGTCGAGGCGCGACGATTCATGCGGCGGGTGTGGTCGGGACGACCTTGGGTTCGGGGAGCAACCGATCGTAGCGGTGGTCGACCGGCGTCGTGAAGCCGGCCGCGGGCTCCTGGACGATGTCGATCCCCTCGAGGTACTCGCGCAACGTCGGGAGCACGGGGCGACGAACGGAACCGGACTCGTCCGGTCGCGGCGCCGAACCGCCCAGCGCCCCGAGGAGCCACCGTTCCGGGCCGACGACGAACAGGAACGGATAGACCCGAGACTCCCGCGTGAGCGTGGCGAAGAGGACCTCAGGGCGGGCGCCCGAGCGCGGCGTCCCCGTGATCAGGACGACCTGATCCGCCGCCTTGCCCTCGAACGACGGTAGACGGGAAGGGTCGAGGAGCGTCCGGTGGGTGATCCAGCCCCGCGCGAGCAACCGGCGCTGGGAGAACGGAAGGCCGAACGGCCCGACCAGGTGGCCTCCCCGGCCCTGTTCGGCGGCGACGAAGGGGCGCCGCAGTAGCTCGCCGATCGCCCACTGCTGGTGGCTCGAGAGCCGGGCGGGCTCAGCGCCCTCGTCGTCCCCGCCGTCGGCGCCGCCCAGCCCGTGGGGGTACGCCAGAGTACCCTCGAACCCGGCGAGGTGGCTCCACAAACCTTCGAAATCGAAGTAGACCGGAACGGTGGGCCCGTCGGCGGATACGGTGAGTTGGAGCGGTGGGGTCGCCAGCTTCTGCGCCGCGATCCGCTGGACGAGCCGCTGCGGCTCGGCGGGCTTGGCGTGGAAGAAGACCGCGATCGACACGTGGGCGCTCGTCCACAGTACGACGTTCCCGGGATCCGCCGCGGCGACCCTCGCGAAGTCCTCGAAACGGTCGGCGTAGGGTCGGGCGACCAGCACCGTGATGAGGGGCCGGCCCAACGGCACCGGATGGGGGACGTATCGGTCCCGCAACCAGCCCTCCTGGTAGGCGCGCCGGCGAACGGCGTGGTACGTCGAACGGGGAATCCCGACCTGATGGAGCCGCTCCCGCTCGTGATCCGGCCGGGCGGCCAGCAGGACGGCGATGACGCGCGCCTCGGACTCCGTCAGCGCTCGCACTGGAGAGCTGCCTCCTCAGTGCGACGGTGTAGCATGCGGTCCATCCGGGGCGACGCGGAGCGGGAATTTGGCCTTAATAGCCGGAGCTATCCAGTGAGATACGGGGACGCGGTCGGACGGAGCGTCCCGAACTATGCGGACTCTCCGGAACGCCACGATGGCCACCGCGACCGCAGGAGTGGCCGTCCTCATGGTATTTGCCTTCCTTCCCGGCACCAATGCGACCTCGATCGCCGGAACCTCGCCGTCCGGGAGCACGTTGCTCTGGGCCTACGGGCAGACCCGGAGCGTGACGATCCATCCGCTCGCAGCCCCGGACGGCTGGCAGTACGAAGGGTCGGTGAAGATGGGGTATTCGGTGATCCTCTCCCAGACCAACGGCACGGACGGACCGGACTCGATCGGGCTTTCCATCGGGCAGGCCGAAGGGGTCTCTATCGCGCTCGAGTTCTGCCGTCCGACCTGCTCCTCGCCGCTCCTGTACGCGAACCTTTCCATGCGGGCCTGGGAACGCTCGAACACGACGGCGAACTTCACCACGAACGGGTCGGTCGAGGAGAGCGGAACGCCGGTGCCCGCCCTCGCGCTGCTCGACGCCAACTCGACGGTGCGGGCGAACGTCACCGAGTCGACGTTCTCCGCGCTGCGCTCGACGCCCGGCGGACCGATCGTCGATCGCTCGAAGTATCTCAGCGCCGCCGTCACGAGCCATGCGGGCGTAGCGTTCTCGCCCGCGCTCGGCCTCGTACCGCTCAACGTCGCCGGTCTCGAGGGCACGAACGCGACCTGGAGCTCGAACAGCTCGTTCAGCGCGTCCGGGTCGGTCGTGAGCACCTACTACTACGCGTTCCATGGGCCGGTCGTCGGGAACCTCACGTTCGGGCCCGCGACGGTCTCGAGGACGTTCCAGCCGAGCGGCAATGTATCGATCGAGGGATCGTTGGCCTCGCCGAGCTCGATCGTCCTCGGATCGCTCGGCAGCTTCCCCGCGATCCAGCTGTCGGTGATCGGTCCGTTCGAGGTCGAGGACGGCATCGTCTTGCTGCCGTCCGCGGCCGACTTCTTCGGATCTGCCGCGCGGCCGTGGTCCGCCGACCAGGCCACGTCCGCCGTGACCCAGGTCACGGCGCTCGATTTCGCGCCCGAGTTCGACGGCCACCTCGGGGTCGCGGCCTCGGCCCGGTCGTACTCTCTCGCGTCGGCGAACCCGGCGAACCTCACGTCGCCCGCGGCCACGAACAACTCGCTCGTGGCGGCTTCCGAGGAGCCGGCGACGACGAACCCGGTAACCTCGACGACGCTCCAGGGCGAACCCCTCGCGGTGCCCGAGGCGGAATCCAACTCGAATTGCATCATCTCCGGCGTCGGGTGCTCGACGGGGGCGTCGGCCCCCCGGGCGCTCCTCGCGACCTTCGGTGTCGCGATCGTGGTCGTGGCCGCCGCCGCGCTCATCGCGGCCGTGGTGATCGTCGACCGACGCCGCCTGCCGCCACCGCTCTATCCCAACGCGACCCTCTATCCCCCGGGGCGCCCGAGCGGGCCGGCGGCGGCGCCACCCGCGCAGACCCCGGAGCCCCCTCCCGAGGACGACCCGCTCGACCACCTCTGGTGAGCGGTCGCGCCGGCCCTACGTCGCGGCGCTCGGTCGCTCCGTGGGCAGGGGCGGGACGGGGTAGCGGAGCAGAGCGGCCACGCCCCCGAACGCCTTTGCGAGCATTTCTCCCTCCTCGCTCTCGGTGGAGATGAGGCGGGCTTTCGCACCCGACTCCTGCGCCCGGCGGAAGAGGCTCTCAACGTAGTCCTCCTGCGAGGACTCGGTCAGCGAACGCTGCCCGCACTTCGGGCACGGCTCGTCGAGGACCCGGTCGATCTCCTCGTCCGGGAGGGTGCGCACGAACTCGTTCTGGCAGGAGGTACAGCGGAACGTGACGCGCTGCTTGCGCAGGCCCTCGGAGATCAGGACGGTATCGACCGCCCCGATCTCGAGCGCGTGCTGCACGTCCCGCTCCCCGTACGCCGCCAGCCCGGCCTCGGCCTTGCGGATCTCGCCGAGCAGCCGCTGGATGATCCGCTTCTCGTCCGTGATCTCGAGCCCGTGCAGGGTCTGGGTCGCCTTTTCGACGAGCTCCTTCAGGCCGTACTCGTCCGTGTAGCCGGTGTCGAAGAGCGGCAGGATGACCTTCTGCTGGAGCTCGTACTGGAGGTACCCCTCCTTCCAGAAGTACTCCTTCGTGGCCCCCGGACCGCCGAGCAAGATCCCCTTCAGCACGTCCTTGCGCGGGAGGAACAGCTCGGCCGCCATCTCCGCAATCTTCACGAAGAACTCGTGCGCGGCGTGTTCGATCATCCGCTCGAACCGATGCTGGGATTGGCCGCCGCGCCCGTGCTTGCTCGGGACGAGCGACTGTCGGTTCCGCAACGGCTCGGTGCGCTTCCCCCGGAGGAGGCCGAGCGTGACCTCGGCCCGGTCCATGACGATGAGGCCCCACGTGTCCGGCTCGTGGACCATGGCGAGCAGCGGGTCGAGGACGAACGTCGAGTCGCACCGGTACAGGTAGGTGCCGAGCGGCTCGGGCGGTTCGACGATGAACGTCACGGGCTCATCCTTGTCGGCGCCGATCGCCTTACGGCCCACGAAGAATGCGACCCCGTTCGCTGGCGCCTCCTTGAAACTGCGGACGCGGCCCATCAGCGACTCGATCGCCCACATGACGTTCTTGCGCGTCGTGCGGCTCTTGATGTTCGAGCTCTGGGCGTACTCGTTCCGGAGGTACGCCATCACATCCGAGAGCTGCTTCGCCGGCGGGACGTAGAGCGAGACGAGCTCCGTCGCCCGGCCCTTCGCCTGGGCGATCTCGTCCAGCTTGCGCTGGAACGAGTAGCGAGCGAGCTGCGTGTCCGGGCTCGGAGCGCTCATGCGCCCTCCGCACCCCCGACAGCGACCGACCGCCCGGTATCGTACCCCGCGTTCCGATCATCCGCCGGGGACGACCGGCGCCCGGTCCGGGGGCGGAACAGTCAGAGAAGGCGGCGGACGTGCTCGTCGATGATCTCTTCGGGGTACGCCCCGACGATCCGGTCGACGAGCTTGCCTTCCTTGTAGAACAGGAGGGTCGGAATGCTCATGATCCCGAGCGCGCCGGCTTTGTCCCCGTTGTCGTCGGAGTTCATCTTGCCGAACGCGACCTTGCCCTTGTACTTCTCGCTCAGTCGCTCGACGATCGGAGAGACCATCCGGCACGGCCCGCACCACGGGGCCCACACGTCGATCACGGCGGCTCCGTTCTGTTGGGAAAACTTGTCGAAATTGGGGGAACCGACCTCTTCCACGGACATGAAACTCTACCTAGCGAGACGAGGCTCCTCTCCTATAAATGCGCGCGCTGACGTTCACTCCATCGCTCGCTCCATCGAGGGATCCCGGTGCCTTCCGCGCGGGCCGGTCGGTGTCGGCCGAGCAGGTTTTGTAGAGCGAATCCCTTGGCGCGCTTGTGGCACTGCTCCCCGGCGCCGGAGGTGCCGCGGCTCCCCCCGGGGCCGAGCGTCCGCTGACGGGCGACGCGGTTCCGTCGTACCTCGATCGGCCGAACCGGACCGCGACCGTGCTGTCCCCGGCCGCTCGGAAGGCGATCCGTCAGCGGATGCTGCTGATGCGAGAGGCCGCCCTCGAACGGATCTCGCAACTGACGGGGGTCGCCTCCTCCGACCTCGCGCGCTATCGCCGGGAGCTTCGAGAGAGCGACGTGCCCGACGTGCTGATCCAGCGAGGAGCGGGCCTCGCGTTCGCGCTCGAGCTCCCCCAAGGCGCGCTCCTGTACCTCCTCGTGCGGGCGGCGCGGCCCCGACGCATCGTCGAGACCGGCGTGCGTCCGGGCTACTCGACGGCGTGGTTGCTCGCGGCCCTGGAGGCGAACGGCACGGGCGAGCTCACCTCGCTCGGTCCGGGGCCGACCGCGGGGCGGGTCGCCGGAGTACGGGAGAGCGGCGTGGGTCAGCTGGTCGCGCCGTCCCTGCGCTCGCGCTGGACGCTCGCCCTGGGCAACACCGAGGACCGACTCCGCGAGATCCTGTCGGCCGCGACGGGCATCGACCTGTTCTTCTACGACAACGGCCCGCAGGAAGCGCGGGCGCGTTTCGAGCTGCGCGCGGCGTGGGAGGCGCTCTCCGACCGGGGGATCCTGCTCGCGCACCACGTCGACGCGAATTCCGCGTGGCCCGACTTCTGCCGCTTCCAGGGGCTCGCGCCCCCGCAACTGCTCGACCCGGGACCGCCGCCACTGGGCGCTCTCGTCGTTCGGGCCCGGATGTAGGCGCGGCCCGGTTCAGCGTTCGAGCTCTTCGACCAGGTGGATCGTCGCCGGCAGGATGAGCTTCTCGAACGCGGTCCGCACCGCCCGCTCGCTGCCCGGCAGCGCGAAGACCGGCTTGCTCTGCACCAGGAAGAGACCCGCGCGACTGATCATCGCGAGCGGGCCGACCTCGGCGTAGCTGATCGACCGGTACAATTCGCCGAACCCATCGAGCCGCTTGCCGCCCATCACCTCGAGGGCGTTGACGCTCATGTCCCGCGAGCTCACGCCGGTCCCGCCGACCGTCACGGCGCACTCGACGAGGGGTTGCGGGAGCCAGCTCTCGATCTTCTCCCGGATGTCCGCGACCGAGTTCCCCACGAGCGCGTAGTGGACCACCTTGTGCCCCGCCCCGGTCAAGAGCTCGCGCGCGAGCTGCCCCGAGGGGTCGTCGTGCTCGGTGTGGGTGTCGGAGACGGAGAGGACCCCGAAGCCGAGGGAGCGATCGCCGCCCAAGTGATGGCGATTTGCGCCCGCGGGTCCCGGTTTCGAGTCGGTCATGGCCGCTCCGCCGCGGCCTTCTCCTTCGTCACGACCCGCACGGGGCCGAGGGAGGTCCGCGGATAGAGGCCCCGCGCATCCTTCTCGAGGTACTTGACCATGTCCCATACGGCCAGGAGCGCGACGCTCGCGCCGACGAGCGCTTCCATCTCGACCCCGGTCCGACCGACCGTCTGGGCCTCGGCGCGGACGCGGACCCCCCGGACGGAGGGACGAATCTCCACGCGACTGTACGTGAGTCCGATCGAGTGACAGTGCGGGATCAGCTCGGGGGTGCGCTTCATCGCGAGCAGGCCCGCGAGCTCGCCGACCGCGATCGGGTCGCCCTTCTCGACCGCGCCCGCGCGGACCGAGCGGCGCGTGGCCGCCGAGAGCGCGAGCTCGCCCATCACGACCGCGCGGCGCCGGACGAGCGGCTTACTCGCGACGTCGCGCTGCCGGGTCATCGACCCTCGGGAGCCCCGGGGATCCGGCTCGCAGCGAGATGCGCGAGCACCGCCTCGAGCTGCACCCGCTCCGACGCGCCCTGGGCCAGGCGAAAGTCGATCTCGCCGAGGTACTCGACGAGCCGCACTTTCTCCCGGGGGGGAAGGACGGCATCGCTGATGTCCGGTAGGTAGCTGTGGATCGCCTTCAGCACGTCCTCGCCGGACGCTCCGCGCTCCGTGAAGATCGCGTACAGCCGCCCCCGGGATTCGACGAAATTCCCCGCGAGCGCGGCGGTCAGCATGCCCTCGACCTCCTTGCGCAGCGGCACGGTCGCGTGCTCCTTGACCGTCTCGGCCGAGATCGTCTCGTTCCCGGCGGCGGAGAGCTGGAGCAGGTTGACCGCCCGACGCATGTCCCCCGCGCTCGCGCTCACGAGCGTCTCGAGCGCGTCGGGCGTCACCTTCCGCTTCTCGGCCCGGGCCACTCGCTCGAGCTGCGTACGGATCGCCGCGTCGGTGTAGGTCCGGAACCGGAACACAGCGCACCGCGACTGGATCGGGTCGATGATCCGCGAGGAATAGTTGCACGACAGGATGAACCGGCACGAGCCCGAGTAGCGCTCCATCAGGCGGCGCAGGGCCGCCTGGGCTTCGGCGGTGAGGTTGTCCGCCTCGTCGAGGAAGAGTAGCTTGAACCCAACCTCGCCGAGCGGACTCGTCCGCGCATACTGCTTGATCGTCGTCCGTACCGTGTCGATACCCCGCTCATCACTGCTGTTTAGCTCGAGGAAGTTCTGGCGCCATTCGGCGCCGAAGAGGTCGCGAGCGAGGGCGAGCGCGGCCGTCGTCTTCCCCGTCCCGGGAGGACCGGCGAAGAGGAGGTGGGGCATCACCCGCTTCTCGGCATAGGCCCGCAGGAGCGGAACGATCGCCTCCTGGCCGACCATCTCGGAGAGCGAGGTCGGCCGGTACTTTTCGACCCAAACCGCTTCGCCCGCTCGGCCGGCCATGGTCCGTTCCGCCCTCGCGCTTCGCTCTAATTACGGTTGCCCGACGGCGGTGGGGGAATGGGTACTAGGTCCGGACCCGCGAACGGGTCCCGGCGCGCCCGTTCGTCCGAACGATGCCGTCGGAGCGCTTCGGCGAACACGCGTCCGTACTGGCCCAGCGCCTGCCGGTTCCCTCCGTGATCGTCGCGCGCTACGACCGCGTAGAACCATTCGAGCTGATCGAGGGACGTTCGGAACCACGCATGGTCCGAGGCGAGGATCGTCGCCCGCTCGGCGGGCTCGCGGTCGGCGGCCGATGACCGTTCGTCCGCGGGGGCGGCGTCCAGATGAGCGCGCACTTCGCCCTCGAACGCGTCGAGCGCGGCTCGTACCTCCGTGAGCGAGAACGGTTCGAGCAGGACGAGTTCGTAGCTAAGCCGTTCGAACCAGTCGATCATCGCGTCCAGTCCCGTGGGCGGCCGGGCGGGGTCGATCTCGCGACGAGAGAAGGGCACACCGGCCGATCCGGGACGTTCCCGAAAGCCGTTGCGGGCCGGGGCGTGAATCCCACGTGGTCACCGGAGGTGTGTCCCGTCCGTGCGCTCGGAACATGCTGGGCATCGTCCTCACTTCCTCCATGAGCGCGTTCGCCGCGTTGGTGATGTCCGAGAGTGCCCTCCGAAGCCGACTACCGCCGATCCCCCCGTCCCGCCGACCGGTGCCGGATCCGATCCCAAGCTCGATGGTTCGAACCGGGAATTTGAACCCGGCCGGTCCCGCGGCGGACCCGCGCGTCGCCCGTCGACTCCCGGGCGGGAACCCGACGCCCAAATAGCCCCCCCGCGTTGCGGCCCCCGTGCCGCCGGCGCTCCCGACCGTACAGGAAGGGGCTGCGGAGATCCGGGGCTACCGGTTATATTGGAAGGCCGTCGGGGATCCCGGATCGAAGGAGACGGCCGTCGTGCTCCACGGGGGGCCCGGGGGGACGCACGACTACGTGCTGCCGTTCGCGGACCTCGCCGGGGGCGGCTACCGCGTGATCTTCTACGACCAGCTCGGCTGCGGTCGGTCGGACCTCGCCCGGAGTGTGAGCGAGTATTCGATCGACCGGGACGTCGAGGACCTCGAGATGCTCCGCCGGGCCCTCGGGCTCGAGCGCGTCCACCTGATCGGATCCAGCTACGGCGGGCTCCTGGCGATCGCGTACGCGCTCGCCTATCCGGTGCCGGTGCGTACGCTCGTCAGCGCGAGCGGTCTCGCCGACGTTCCGCTCACCGTGCGCGAGATGCAGCGGCTCAAGCGGGAACTCCCTCCGCCGCTCCCCGAGGTCCTCGAGCGGCATGAGGCGAAAGGGGAGTACCAGCACCCGGAGTACCTCGCAGCCGTCCTGGAGTTCTACCGGCGGCACCTGTGCCGACTCGCCGAGTGGCCGGCCGAGCTCACGTACACGCTCGATCACACGAGCCTCCCGAAGTACGGCACGATGAACGGCCCCAACGAGTTCACGATCACGGGGACGATCCGGGACTACGACGCGACGGCACGGCTGGGCGAGATCCGCATCCCCACCCTCGTCACGACCGGGCGCTACGACGAGGTGACGCCTCGAGTGGCCGAGTCGATCCACCACGGCATTCCCGGGTCGGAGCTCGCGTTCTTTTCCGACAGTTCCCACACCGCATTCTGGGAAGAGCGACCGAAGTACCTCGGGACGGTGCTCGGCTTCCTCAACGCGCAGTCCTAGCTCCGGCGGGGGGCGGTCAACCGACCGTCCCCGTCGCTCCCGAGGGGACCCTCGCCGCTTCGCGGCGCGCGATCGTCCGTCCGAGCCGATAGAGCAGGTAGGCGAACACGGCGGCGACGAGCAGGATCCCCGGAACGCTGAACTCCACGGCGACGTCCCACAGGAACAGGACGCCCATCATCCCGACCGCGAAGTAGTACTTGGACCGGTCGAGGCCCTGCGCTCCCACCCGGCTGTGGATCACGGCCACGACCCCCAGATTGACCGCCACGAGGAACGCCGCGGCGACGACCGCCGGGACCCGGTGCGTCGCGGCCAGCACGAGGACGATCGCCCAGGCGTCGAAACTGAGCGACCCCACGACCATGAGCGTCCATCGCCCGATCCGGCGGGGCCCGGGTCGGACGGAGAGCCAGCCGGCCGGAACGCGAGTGGCCAGGAAGATCAAGGCGGCGGCCAGGGCGACGAAGAACGCCAGGGCCGCCGGGCTGGGACCGTGGCCGACCAGGAATCCGAACCCGACGACCTCGAGGACGAAGACCCCGGCGAGCAGGGCGATCGCCCCCCGATCCAGCCACCGGGCGCTCTTGACCCCCGGGAACCATAGTTGGGTCAGCAGGATCGGGAGCGCGATCGAGTACGTGGCATGGAACGTCATGAGACCCAGCGCCCAGAGCCAGTTGACGCCCCAAAGGTGCCCGTAGCTCCCGAGCAGGCCCACCGGCGAGCCCGAGGTCTGGAAGAACGTGTGGACCTCGATCCCTTCCTCCGCGATCCCGTAGGCCGCCCCGAGCAGCAGGACCGAGGGCCAACCCTTCCCGTACGCGGCGCAGTACTCCCGGATCAGGAGGGCTCCCGTGCCGTACAGCGCGATATCGAGCCCAAATCCGAAGGCGAAGGCCAACGGATCGAAGAACAGATTCGAGATGGGCGTCGAGCCGGTCAGCAGCTCGGGGATCGAAGGCGCGAGCAGGAGCAGCGCGAGGACCGGAAACCTCGGACGGATCCGGATCCGCACGCGCCCCGTGCGCGGTCGGGCGTACTTCAGGGGTGCGGTCGACCCGGAGCGAAGCCGATTAGTGCCTCCCGCGGCCTCGGGGCGGCGACCGAGGGCGCCGATGCGCGAGATCCTGGCCCACGTACAGTTCCGCGGCACGATCCGCGAGCGGAGCGTCGAACCGTACGTCCGCCTGCTCAAGGGACTGCGGAACCGCCGCCGCGTGCGCGGCGTGCTGCTCGACATCTCGAGCGGCGGCGGCGAGGTCGTCGCGTCGGCCGACCTGTATCTCGCGGTCAAGCGGCTCGATCAGGTCAAGCCGGTGTACGCGTCGATCGGGTCGATCGGCGCTTCGGGCGCCTACCTCGCGGCGATCGGGGCCCGGCGCGTGTTCGCCTACCCGGAGTCCGAGGTCGGTTCGATCGGGGTGATCTTCGCCCATGTGGCGGTGCGCGACCTCGTTCGCCGGCTCGGCATCTCGGTCGATCTCTTGCACGAGGGCGTCCACAAGGACGCCTACCAGGGCTACCGACCGCTCACCGACGAGGAACGCGCGAAGCTCCAGGCGATCACGCACGAGGGCTACGAACAGTTCGTGGAGCTCGTCGCGCGCGAGCGGAAGCGTCCGGTCGAGGAGATCCGCGCCCTCGCGACCGGCGAGTTCTGGACGGGAGCACAGGCGCTGAAGCTCGGCCTTCTCGACGCCCTCGGCGACCGGGAGATCGCGATCGAGGAACTGGCCCGTCTCACGGGAGTGCCGTCCCGCAAGACCGTCCGCGTCGCGCCCCCGCGGGCGCTCGTCGACCGGATCCTCTACGGCGGGGCCAACGATGTGGGTCGGGGCCTCTTCGGCCGGATGTCCGATGCGGTCGAGGATGCGGTCGTCGACCTCGGGTCCTTCTCGTTCCGTCGATGATCCGTCCGCGAGCGGTTAAATACCGCCCCGACGCTGCTCGTTCGACCGATGCCCGACCAGAAGCGCTCCGGCTTCTCCAGCGCCGCCGGCCTGATCCAGTACTACGACATGGAGGAGACCCGGGCGCTGAAGATCAACCCGTACCTCGTGATCGGGCTGGGGATCGGCGCCGCGATCTTCGTCGAGATCCTCAACTGGCGCGGCATCTGAACGCGCCGACAGAACTTCGAGTCGCTTTCCGCCGCTAGGCGGACGCCGCGACGAGCGGCAACGACGCGAGCGCGGGGGCCCGGGACGGCAGGAATCGCCCTTCGGCGCTCCGACCGAGCAGCACGACCTTCGATTCGGGCGACGCGTCGAGCTCGAGGTAGCCGGTGCGGGTCGCCAGCCGGTGGGCGAAGGCCGCGATCTCCTCGTGCTCGGGCACGTGGTCGCGCCCGAGGCGCTGGCGCGACTTGCCCATGTACACGTAGCCCTTCGGCTCGATGAAGTCGGGCCGGGCGAGCAGATCGAGGCCCGCGTACTGCTCCACCCAGCCGAGATTCCATCCGCGGACCAGCGTGTGCCGGAGGACACGGCGGGTGCGCAGGTCCCGGACGATCGCGAGCGACTCGAGGAGCCGCTCCCAGGCGTCCTCCTGCGCCGGCAGCGTGAGCCGGCGGAACACCTCCGCGTTCGGCGCCGTCACCGAAACGTACAGCTGGGTCGGCAGCGGGTCGAGGGCGCGCAGGGCATCCGGGTTGGTCCCGTTCGTGACGAGGAACGTGGTGATCCCCCGCGCGTGGCAGAGCTCGAGGAAGCGGTTCATCTTCGGATAGAGCGTCGGCTCGCCGGTCAGGGAGATCGCGATGTGCCGGGGCTGCTGCGACTCCTCCCAGCGCGCGAGCTCCACGGCGGGATCGCCCTTGAACCCCGAGAGGATCCGGCGCTGGGCCTCGATCGACCGGTCGAGCAGCCCCTCCGGGTCGTCGTATTCGGGCATCAGCGCGTCGTTCTCCCAGCCCTGGTTCCGCCAGCAGAACCGGCAGTGAAGGTTGCACGAGTCGATCGCCGGCGACATCTGCAGGCAGCGGTGGCTCTCGATCCCGTAGAAGCGGCCCTTGTAGCAGTCCCGCCCCTGCGTGAGCGATTTGTGGGTCCAGTAGCACATCTTGACGGCCGAGTGCTTGCCGACGAGCTGGTAGCCCTGGCCCGCGAGCTCGGTCGAGAGGTCCTGATCGCCCATCGTCGACCGGCGCGACCGTCGTTCCACCGATAAGGCTTTTCTCGGCGGCCCTGCTCCGCCGCGCTCTCCGAGGAACGGATGGACCGCAACCTGCGATGGCTCGCGTTCGGGGCGGTCGTCCGCGCGACGGGCGTCGCGCTCGTCCTCCCCTTCCTGGTCCTCTACCTCCGGAACGTCCTCGGGATCGGCTACATCGAGATCGGGCTGCTCGTCGCCGCCACCGGCGTGGTGCCGCTCCTCTTGGTCCCGTTCGCCGGGATCGTCACGGACCGGGTCGGCCGGCGCCGCGTGTTCCTCCTGGCGCTCGCCGCCGAGGCGGCCTCGTTCTTCGGGCTGGCCGAGATGCTGGAGGCGCACTCGCTGATCGGGGTCCTCGTCCTCTCCACCCTGGTCCAGGTCGTCGGCACGATCGCCGGCCCCGCGATCTCCGCGTACGTGGCGGATTTCGTCGAGGGTTCCGACCGGACGATGGGCTACACCTGGGTCCGGGTCGGCTGGAACGTCGGCTTCACGATCGGCGTCCTCTTCGGCGGGGTGCTGATCGGGTTCGTCGGCTTTGTCCTGGTCGCGCTCGTCGCGGGCCTGGTCCTCCTGGTCAGTACGAGCCTCCTCACGGTCGTGCTGGAACCGTCCCCGTACGATCGCGCCCGCACCGCGCCGGGGCCGGCGCCGGTCGCGCCGACCGCGCGACCTCGGGCCGGCTCGATGCGCTCCAGCTTCGGGATCCTCGCCCGAGACCGCCCGTTCCTCGCGTTCTGCGCGGCCGAGGCCCTCGGCACGTTGACCGTCGGCCAGTGGCAATCGATCTTCCCGCTCTACGTCAACACGGTGCTCGGGCTGCCGTATGCGATCCTGGGCGCGGGACTGGCCGTGAACGGCCTCGTCGTGGTCTTCGGACAGGCGCCGATGACCCGGGCCGCGATCGGGCACCGCCACACGTCGATCCTGCTCGCCGGATTCGCGGCCTACGCCGCCGGCTTCCTCCTGCTCGGCCTGGTCGGGCACCTCGCGCTCGTCCTCGTGCCGGCGTTCTTCGTCGTCTGCCTCATCCTGACCGTGGGAGAGAACCTCGTTTCGATCCCGAGCCAGACCCTCCCGTCGAACCTCGCCCCCGCCCTCGAGATCGGGGCCTACAACGGCGTGTTCTCGGCGATCGTGGGCGTCGGGGCGCTGGCCGCGCCGGTCCTGGGGGGCGCGGTCCTCTCGGCCACCTCGGACCCGCTGCTGATCTGGGCGATCCTCGTCGCCCCGACCCTGCCGGCCGGGCTCGTGCTGTCGCGCTACGTCACTCCGGCGCTGAACGCACGGGCGAACCGCGCGTGACGGCGGGGAACGGGCGTTCGCTCAGGTGAACTCCTCGCGCTCGAACAGCCAGAGGCCGGCGATCGCCGTGATCAGGAGGTAGCCGATCATGATCACGATCCCCTCGGCCACGCCCGCCGTGTAGGTCGTGATCGAGACGGAGCGGGGGCCCATCCCGCTCGTCACGGTCGAGATCGTGCCGGAGAGCCCCCAGTTCACGCTCGAGGAGAACACGCTGCCGATCGTCGAGCTCGCGTACGAGATCACCATCCACGGTTCGATCTTGACGAGCCCCGTGACCAGGTCCTCGAGCAGCGAGAAGCCGAAGAGGAACAGGATCGCCGTGAGCACGAACCCGTACGCACTGGTCTTGAACAGCGAGCTGAACAGGAACGTCGCGCCGAGCACGGCGCCCAGGTACACGATCGTCAGGAGCAGGGACAGGCCGAGCTGCCAGGGCAGCGCCCCGGTCCCGAAGTAGTACGCGCCGTTCCCGAGCAGGATGATCAGGAACAATACGACCATCGCGAGCGAGGCCGTGAAGGCCGCGATGTACTTTCCGACGTAGACCGTGGTGCGGCGGAGCGGCAGCCCCATCAGGAAGTAGCCGGTCTTGTTCTGGAATTCGCCCGCGATCGCGTCGCCGCCGAAAAAGACGGCGGCGAGAACGATCACGACCGGGGCCCCGCTGCCCCAAAAGCTGCCGTAGAACGCGAGGTTCGAGGCGACGAGCGAACCGCGGAAGTGGGCGACCACGGCCGAAATGATGAGGCCGATGACCAGCACGATGGCGGTCAGCGCGACGAACCGCCGCGAGCGAATGTACTCGCGCAGCTGGTACCGGGTGAGCTTCCACACCTGGGCGAACGACTCCGGCACCTGCGACCCCGCGCTCGGGGCGTTCGCGGTCGACGTCGCCATCGACTAGTCCCCCCGCGAGATCTGGCTCAAGTAGACCTCTTCGAGCACGCTCTCCGACTCGCTCACGCTCAGGACGCCCAGGTGCTGCCCGACCAGGGCCTCCACGAGCCGCTCCTGCCCCTCGGCGCCGCCGGTGAACCCGATGCGGACCCGCTTCGGATCCAGGAGCTGGGTCTTGGAGACGCCCGGGAGGGACGCGATGGCCCCCGCCAGCGTCTCGGGCGCGATCGGGCGAGCGAAGGCGACGTCGACGGAGGCGTTCCCGTCCCCGAAGCGCGCCGTGACGTTCTCGAGCGTGTCGTAGAAGAGCAGCTTTCCTTTGTCGATGAGCGCGACCTCGTCGCACACGTCGACGACCTCGCTGAGGATGTGGCTGCTCATGAAGATCAGGCGTCGGCTCTTCTTCAGATCGCGGACGATGGAGCGGACCTCCGCCATGCCGCGGGGATCGAGTCCGGTCGAGGGCTCGTCGAGCAGGAGGACGTCCGGGTTGTGGATCAGCGTGGCGGCGATGTTGATCCGCTGTTTCATCCCCTTCGACATCTTCCCGAACTTCTGATCGCCCCACTCGGACATCTTCACCTCCTCGAGCACGGTCCGGATCCGCTCCCGATGCTCGGCCACGGGGACGCCCCGCAGGTCGGCGACCATCCCGAGCGCCTCGTTCGGCGTGAGCGAGGGGTAGATCTCCGGGCTCTCGATGAGCACGCCCGCGTCGGCGAGCGCGCCTTTCCGGTTCTCTTGAACGGAGATGCCGTTGAGCCAGCACTCGCCCTGCGTCGGGAAGATCATGTCGGTCAGTAGCTTGAGCGTGGTCGTCTTTCCCGCTCCGTTGGGTCCGAGAAAGCCCACGCACTTGGTGCCCTCGATCTTGAGGTCGAGCGCGTTCAG
>JASHUJ010000145.1 GCA_030040035.1 Thermoplasmata archaeon | reverse complement strand
AACTGTCCCCGGGTCAGCGCGGGGACGCTCGTGACGAGCGATTCGGCCCGGACCGGATCCGCCGCTTCGAACGGGCCTGTGAGCTTCCGGAGGTCCTGCGCCATGCCGAAGCGACCGTAGAAGACCGTACTGGCCTGTCCGAGCGCCTTGTAGTCGACGTCCGCGAGCGTCTGCGTCGCCGCCAACAGCGAGACCCCGTACTTCCTCCCCTGCTTGAACAGGAGGGAGTAGGCCAGCTTGGGCGGCGGGTTCCGCGGGTACGGCGGCAGGTAGGGACCGATCTCGTCGATGTAGAGCAACAACTGGACCGACGGCGAGGGATGTTTCAGCATCCAGAGGTAGACTTCGCGCAGGATCGCGGTGAGGAAGAACTGCTTGTCGACCTCCGAAGCGAGCGAGTTCAGGTAGACGACATTGACCGGAACCTTCCCGTCGCTCCGATCGAGCAGCGTGTCCAGGTCGAGCTTGAGGCCCATCTCGAAGAGCAGGGACGACGCGCCCGCGGTGAGCTGGCGGAGCTTCCGGGCGACATCGCCCGGGACCTTGCTCGGGACCAGCTGCGCGAGCGCATCGTCAAGTTCGGGCGGAGGGTTCGCGAGCAGCTGGGCCAGCCCCTCCAGATCCTTGGGAGTCGAGCCCCGGCGGTACGCGTACTCGAGCGCCGTGTAGAGTGCGGCCCGGGTGGGCTTGCCCGCGGGCTTCGCGGGATCCGCGCCGATCAGGCTCGCGAGCGACGACGCGGTCATGTCGAGCGCCTGCTTCGCGTCGGCCTCTTCCACGTCCGCCGTGGGGAATCGGAGGGGATTCACCGAAAGGGGGACGCCCTTCGAGCTCGCCGGGGTGAAGATCGCGACTCGGGCCCGAGAGAAGAACTCGTCCGACAGGTGGGACGGCGTCCCGTTCGATTCGATCTGGCGGGCGTCCCCCCGCTGGGCCAGGGAAGCGACGTCGCCTTGAGGATCGACCGCCAGCACGGCGATGCCGTTCCGGACCGCTTCCTCGACGAGCACCTTGCAAAGAACCGTCTTTCCGGAGCCGGTCGATCCCAGCACGGCGACGTGCTTGAGCAGCGCCTCGGAGGGGAGGACGAAAGGCGTTTCGCTGGAGAGGTTCATCCCGAGTTCCAAACGCCCGGAAGGAGAGCTTTCCGAGTCCTTCTCGGCGGGCGATGGCTCGGTTCGGGAGGGCGAGCCGCCCTCGGACGGCGTCCCCGAGGGGTTCGATAGATCCGGGGGGCGGCTGAATCGAGCGCGACTCCCGTCCGTGCGTTCCTCCATCCGCCCGTCCTCGACGTCCGGGGCATCCGGATTTGGGTATTATATCGCTCGCGACTCGACCGGGAGCTTGGGGGCTCGTACCAAGTTTCGGTAGGTCGCTCTGGGGCCGATCACTGGCCGACCGCGCGGGGACGAGCGCGGAAGAATCCCCCGAATCGCGACCCCAATCCTATATAGGGGCCCCGCCTCGGCGGCCGCCGATGCACTATCCGAAGACGGTCTCGACCTATTGTCCGAAGTGCAAGACGCACACGGAGCACGAGGTGGAGAAGGGCAAGAAGCGGCCCGCCTCCGAGCTCGCCTGGGGCCAGCGGCGGTTCCGGCGCGCCACCCGGGGGTACGGCGGGTTCCCCCGGCCGAAGCCCGAGGGCCGGGCGAAGGCGGTCCGCCGGGTCTACCTCAAGTACCGATGCAAGAAATGTCACTACACCGTTCAGCCCGCCAGCTGGCGCGCAAGCCAGCTCGAGCTCGTGGAGCACCACTAGGAAGTTCGATGCGCGGCCCGTCTCCGTTCTGGATCGTGAAATGCCCCGATTGCTCGACGGAGCAGACGATCTTCAGCCGCCCCGCGACGGTCGTCAACTGCTCGGTGTGTGGGGCCACCCTCGCGACGCCCACGGGGGGCCAGGCGAAGCTCCGCGGCGAGCTCGTCCGCCCGGTGGTGGCCTGAGCGGGGGTCCGCGCCGTCGATGCCGCTGCGCGCGGAGTTCCCCGAAGAGGGGGAGCTCGTCATTGGGACCGTCACGTCGATCCGGAACTTCGGTGCGTTCGTCACGCTCGACGAATACGAGAAGCGCGAGGCGTTCATCCATCTCTCCGAGGTCGCGACCGGGTGGGTCAAGTACATCCGGGACCACATCCGCGAGGGCCAGAAGATCGTCGCCCGGGTCCTGCGCGTGGATGCGGGCAAGGGCCAGATCGACCTCTCGCTGAAGCGCATCAACGACCACCAGCGCCGCGAGAAGGTCCAGGCGTGGAAGAACGAGCAGCGGGCCCTGCGGCTCGTCGAGCAGGTCGCCCAAGCGCTGAGGCTCCCGAGCGACCAATCGATCGAGCAGTTCGGCCCGACGCTGGTCGAGCGGTACGGCTCGCTGTTCCAGGCGTTCGAAGTGGCGTCGGCGGATCCGAAGCGGTTCCAGAAAGAGAACGAGAAGACGCCCTGGGCCGCGGCGTTCCTGAAGGTCGCTCGCGAGAACATCGTCCCGCCCCAGGTGACGATCCTCGGGACGTTCGAGGTCCGCGATCCCACGCCCCACGGCGTCGACCACGTGCGGGAGGCGCTCGAGGCGGCCGAGAAGGTCGATCCGGACGCGATCGAGGTCCACTACGTGGGCGCCCCGAAGTACCGGATCCGCGTCCAGGCGCCGCAGTACAAGCAGGCCGAAGAGATCCTGAAGAAGGCGACCGACGCGGCCCTCCGATCGATCAAGGCCGCGGGCGGCGAAGGAACGTTCAGCCGGGCATGACCGAGTCCGTGCTCCGGGTCTGCCGCGGCTGCGGCCGATACTCCTTTCGGGCGAAGTGCCCCGAGTGCGGAGGGGCGACCCGTACCCCCCACCCGGCCCGTTTTGACCCCGGGGACCGGTACGGGAAGTACCGGCGGATGCTGACGGAAGCCGCCCGGTCCGGCTCGGGGTAGACGATGGTCGCGGGGGTCCACCGGATCAAGGTCGTCAACGACGTGAGCGACCTCGTCCCGATCCTCCGAGCGGTCGACTCCGACGTGAAGCTCCAGCTCGTCAAGCGGCTCGGGGAGAGCTGGCTCACGCTCGACGACGTCGTCGGCGAGTTCGGGAAGGAGGGGGAGCGCGCCCTCGCGTTCTTCGAAAAGCTCCGGCTGATCGACACCCGCTGGGTCGCGCGGGAGGGGCGACGGCAGCCCGAGAAGAGCTACCACTTCTACTACTCGACGATCAACATCAACACGACGAGCCCGCTCAGCGAGATCTCCGAGGTCCTCGCGGTCGCGATGATGAGCCCGAAGGAGTACGTTCGGCTCGAGAAGAAGGTCTACGACGCGGTCGGCACCGATGGTCGCTTCTTCTCCGACGTCGCCGAGGAGCTCGCGATGTCGCCGACGCGGCTCAAGGCCGTGGTCAAGCGATCGGAGACGCTGGAGTACCGTGGGCACCGGATCGAGCGGTTCCAGGCGGAAGCGGCCGGGTAGGTCCGCCCCGGACGTTTCGGTCCTGCGGATCGGCCATCGCCCGGGTCGGGACCCGCGGCTCACCACCCACCTCGCGCTCGCCGCGCGGGCGTTCGGGGCTCGAGCGATGTACCTGAACCCCCCGGACCCGGCGCTCGCGCTGCGCGTGCGCTCGGTGAGCGATCGGTGGGGCGGCGACTTCGCGGTGGTACCGGCCCCCGACTGGCGGTCGATCGTGCGCTCGTACGACGGGGCGGTCGTGCACCTCACGATGTACGGCTTGCCGTTCGAGCGAGTGCGGTCCCGGCTGGGACGGGCCCGTCGCGTGCTCCTCGTGGTCGGCGGCGCGAAGGTGCCTCCGGACCTCTACGGGCTGGCGACGGTCAACGTGGCGGTGGGGCACCAACCGCACAGCGAGGTCGCTGCGGTCGCCGTGGTCCTCGCCGAGTTGCGAGGGATCCCGCCTCCGGGACCCTGGCCGCGATCCCGCCAGCGGATCGTACCGCGGGCGAGGGGCAAACGGGTCATTACCTCGAACGCTCCGGCCGGACGGCGCTGACGATGGCGATCCCGAGCCGCCCGCTC
>JASHUJ010000144.1 GCA_030040035.1 Thermoplasmata archaeon | reverse complement strand
ACCGGCGATCATGTTCTGCAGCGTCGTCTGAAGGGCCAGGGTGACCGCGATCCCGGCGACCGCCGAGACCGTGAGCGCAGACAGGAAGCTGAACGACCCGAGCGTCGCCGCCGTCCCGGCGATGACGATCGCGACCCACGCGATGGTGATCACGACCCGCAGGCTGCGTACGGCGATCGGCGACCATACGTGCCGCTTCGCCGCGTCGCCCGACCAGCGGCTCAGTACATAGCCCGCGCTCGCGGGGACGGCGATCAGGAACACCACGTCGACGAGCAGCGACTCGACGGACGCCACGGTCGACCTTCTCCTCGAGGCCTAGACGACCTCGGATATAGGGCCCTCCCTCGGACGCCCGATGGAACGGAGAAGATTCTTTCCTCGCCTCCGGCTAGCGGGGTCATGGCCGATGCCTGGCTCGGCGACTTCGGATTGAGGGTCACGAACCTCGAGCGCTCCATCGCGTTCTACCGCCAGTTCCTGGATCTCGAGGAACTGCGACGGGACGTGGACGCGCAGAGTGGCTATGTGCTGATGCGCGACCGCCGGTCGGGGCAGCGCATCGAATTCAACTGGTACTCGGAGACCAGTCCGTTCGCCGTCGAGTATTCGGTCGGCGAGGGGCTCGACCACCTGGAGATCCGGGTCCGGAGCGTTCCCGAGATGCTGGAGAGGTGCCGGCAGCTCGGGATCCCCATCGCCACGAAGAAGCTGTGGAATCGGGAGCGGATCGCGCGGCATTTCGCGAACGATGCCGAGCTGCGGGGCGTGATGGAGCGGGACGTCTGGTCCAATGAGCCCGGACACCCGCACCGGTTCAATGCCTTCTACATCCAAGATCCCGACGGCATCTTCCTGTGCATGTACGACCACCCCGACGAGCCCTGGGAGGGGCCGATCCCCGACCACTACTGAGTCGGCCCGTTCGACCGAGATTCGTCGCGAAAACCGACGCGAGCGCCCGCGCGCCCCGCGGCCGCCGGTTGGTACGCGGCTTTGCACCAACGGATTTCGAGCTTGGACCAAAAACAGGGTAGGGGACGGGCCGTTCAGGAGGCTCAGGTACCAGCGATGAACGCCACGCACGCGAAGAGTCGATTCCCCGTGAGCTTCCCCCTGATCTACGGCCTCCTGTTCCTCTTGGCCGGAGTTCTGTCCGTCGTGATGCTCGTTACGGACAAGAACCTGCAGACCGACTTCGGAACGGTGTCCTCGGGCTACTACCTGCACTGGTACGGCGTGCTCGCGATGGCGGTCGCCGATTTTGCCGGCGCCGCGCTCCTCCTCCTCTTCCGCTCGCGCGCCATGATCAAGCTCGGAACGGTCGGCTCGGGGCTCCTCGCCGTCGCGAACCTCGGCGTGATCCTGACCTACGCCCAGGTCGGATTCTCCACCGCCACCTCGTTCGCGCAGTACCTCTTCGGGATCACGTACTACGGAGGCGATGTCCGCTACCTTTACGATCTGGTGCTCGGCGTGTACCTCGCCACGTTCGTGACGGGGCTCGTCTGCCTCCTGGCGACGCGCCATTCGAACAGCGCGCCGGGTCAGGGCGGCGCCCAGGCCCCCTCGTCCGCCTAGCGGGCCGGCCCGCCGAGTCGTCCGACCCGGGCGACGAGCTCATCCGAGCGGCGGACTCCGCGAACTCTCGATGGACCCGTCGCTCGGGACGATCACACTCGTCGGTTCGGTATCCGCCGTCCTCACGACCTCCGCCTTCGTTCCCCAAGTGGTCCGCGTGTGGCGACTTCGCGATGCGACCGATATCTCGTTCCCGACGTTCGCGATCTTCTCGGTGGGCCTGGTCGGTTGGCTCAGCTACGGCCTGTTGGTCTCCTCGATCCCGATCGTCGCGGCGAACTCGATTACTTTGGTACTCGCTTTGGTCATCGTGGGGCTGAAACTGAAGTTCGACCGGCGACCCTGAGCGGGCCTCACTCCACGTGCGGCCGGGCGGTCGAACGCGGACCGCCCCTCGGTCCGGCTCGCAAGGCGTTATGCTCGACCTCGTCCTCGCAACCCCCGACGGCGGTGGTGGCAATGCGCGAGGTGGTCGTCCAGATGCACGTGACCTTGGACGGGTTCGCCGACAGCAAGGAGGGGTTCGTCCCGATGGGCGATCGGGAATATTGGCGCGACCTCACTGCAGCGCTGGACGGGACCGGGGCCTCGCGCATCGACACCCTCCTGCTCGGAAAGGGTACGTACAAGCAGTTCAACGCGTTCTGGCCCAAGGTCTACGCGGATCCGAAGTCCTACCCACGGGACTTCTACGAAGGAGCCCGGTTCCTCACCGAGACGCCCAAGGTCGTCTTTTCGAAGTCGCTCCCGAGGGCCGATTGGCTGAACTCGAGGATCGTTCGAGGGGACGTGGCGACGGAGATCGCCCGGCTGAAGCGGCGTCCGGGAAAGAACCTGCTGGTCCCCGGCGGAGTCGCGTTTCCGAGGGCACTGATCGAGCGGGACCTCGTCGATGAGTACTTCCTCTCGGTCGTGCCGATCCTCGTCGGCCGGGGGCGCGACCGACTCTTCGGTACGTTCCCGCGCCCGCGACGGCTGAAGTTGGTCAGTTCACGGGCGTTCCGCAACGGCATCGTGCTGCAGCGCTACCGTCGCCCGCGCTAGCGCGAGTTCCGGCCCTAGCCATCCGCCGGCGACCTCGAAAGTCGGACGGATGCTGACGGTAGGGGAGCCAAGTGATCCGGAGTCGCGTCACGGGCCGGGAGCAGAATTATGGCCCACGAGGTCCTGCGTCGCGGTAGGTCCTCACCCGGAGGGATCGTCCCTTGTCCCCGAGACCGCTCTCCAACGTGCGCACCTCCCGCGGGGCGGCCGCCGTAGCGATCGTCGTCATGGTCGTCGCGGCGGCGGTCGTGGTCTATGAGGTCTACAACCTTCGATTGGGACCTTCCGGGCGGATCACCTTCGTCGAAACGGGACTCCCGCCCGGAACCAACTGGTCGGTGGGGGTGCAGAACGGCAGCGGCGGTGGAAACACCACGACCGCGTACGCGACGGTCGCACCAGGGGCCACCTCCTCGACGATCTCGTTCCCGGAACGCAACGGCAATTACTTCTACAGCATCGGCACGCCCTGGGGGTACGGGTCCAGTACCGGGAACGGGGCCGTCAGCGTTCACGGGCTGACGGCGGCGATCGGCATTCAATTTAGTCTCATCACCCAGATCGCTCAGATCCTTCACGACCCGGGACCGACCGTCGAAGGAGTGTGCGCGACGAATTCCTCGGGCCAGCCCGGCGGGTGTGCGTATGGGGACACCATGTACACGATCTACACGTCGGAGCCTCCGACGATCCCGATCGAGGATCTGTCGCTGACCGTGGCCACGGCGAACGGGACGAACTATTCGGTGCCGGGAGGAGTGGGCGGGTTCGCACTCCTCGCGTTCAATTGGTCGCTCGAGGCCGCGATCAGCGCGGGCCAGATGGGAGATCACCTCTATATGTCGGGCGGCTGGCAAGCCTACGGCAGTTCCTATTCACCCGAATCTCTCCTCGCGGACGGAGTGATCGTCTCGATCGACCTGGGCGATGCCAACGCCTGTCTGACGGGCCTTGTGCTGACCGTCCATGGGCTGGGAATCTTCACCGGGGAAACCGCGCCCCTCGCGATCATTCCCGCTACGATCTGTTGACCGCGAGCGCCACGGACCCCGTCGCCTAGCCCTTCCCCGATTTCACGAGCGCGTAGGGCCGCAGCGTTTCTCCGAGCGCGCTCCGGAGGCGGTGCCGTCGAACGTCATCGATGAGCGCTCGCTCGAACGGGGTCAAGTCTCGGAGGAAGGCGAATCGCTGGGCGGCCTCGGCGGACCGCCGGTTCCAGTCTTGCCGTCGGGCGCGACCGATCAGGCGGTCCAGGTCGGGCCACTCTCGGCGACCGATACTGAGCGTGCCCAAGATCCGGTCCGGATCGAACGCTTC
>JASHUJ010000016.1 GCA_030040035.1 Thermoplasmata archaeon | reverse complement strand
CGGATCGAACCGGACTCTCGCACCTCGAGACCTCCGTGGAGCTGTGGCGGAAGTTGGGTTGGGGCTTGGAACTGGCCCGGGCGCGCGTGGCGCTCGCCCAAGCGTACGCGAAGTTCGATCAGTCGGACCGGGCCGGACCGCTGATCGACCAGGCAAAGGAGTATCTCGACCGAGTCGGCGCGCGTGCTGACCTACAGAATCTGGTCGCCGGAAAGTGAGGGCCGGCTCCGCCGAAGGCCGCGCCGAATCTCCCCCGTGCCCCGACTGCGCGCGGGAGGCGGCCGGGCTACCCAAGTCCGCTCACTTCCCAACCAGCAAATAGGGGTAGGTCGATGGCGGGTGGATTCGCGGGTCGAAGAGCCCGCAAGCGGCGATAGGGGGGATCGACGTGCGGGGGAACCATGGCATAACCTTTCCAAAGAGGGGGCGTGGCCGTTTCGTCCCCATAGTTAGCGTCGCCATCGCGACCGCGCTGGCACTCGGGATCTTTGGGCAGATCCATGCCGTGACGGGCGCCCCGGTCTTCGGATCCGCCGCGAACACCCCGTCGAACCCGCGTGAGAATCCGCAGTCCGTCTTTGTCGCGGAGATCAACCATCCCGTGGGCCTCGCGGCGACGTCTTCCGAGCTCCTTGCCACGACGTACGGCAGCACGACCATCGACTCGATCGTCGGGGACGGGGGATACACGACGTTCGCGACGGTCCCCGACCTGGACCCGAACTGCACGGTGATGAGCCTCGCGATCTCCCCCGGCTTCGGTGGGTTCCAGAAGAACTATGTCTTCGTGGCTCAAGGTCCCTGGATCTTCAGCATCAATCCCACCGGTCGGTCGGTCCACCTGTTCACGAGCCTGGACTCCGAGTCGGGGGACTCACCGGTCCCCACAGGTCTGACGTTCGACACGGTCGGTACGTTCGGCTACCAGCTCATCGCGACGTCCCAGTACGGCGAGGTCTACACGATCAGTTCGAGCGGGCAGACGCAGATTCTCACGGCCGTGAACGCGACGGCGCTCGTGGGACCGACCGTAGCGCCCCTATCGTTCGGCTCGGTCGGGGGCGACCTCTTGGTCTCCACGAGCGGAGCGCCGGGCAACAACGTCCTCGCGATCACCCCGAACGGCAACGTCGACTACTTCGCCGACTGGCCCGGTGCGACGAGCGTGACAACGGCCCCAGCCCATCCGTGCAACTGGGAGGGCTCGAGCGCCTCATACTTCCTCGCGCTGAACACTTCGGATGAGATCGTCGGGCTCGCGAGCTCGTCGCTCATCGCGGGGCAGGGCTATGTCACGAGCGCGATCGGCATCGAATCCCCGGTCGGCATCGGGAACTTCACCTCGGCCGGCGGGGACGCGCAGACGTTCTACAGTAGCTCGGACCAGATCTGGGCGTCCACCTGGGCGAACTGCCCCGCGTTCGGGCAGGTCGTGGAGATCTCCAACGGCAACTGGTACCCCTACGAGATGGCGTACGACCCGGTCGACCGGGACATGTACGTGACGGACAACGAGAGCAACCAGGTCTACTTCTTCGACCCCGAGAGCGAGGTCATCGGTCAGGCGACGGTCGGAACGGACCCGACCGGGGTGGCCTACGACGCCGCCAATTCTGAGATGCTCGTCTCGAACTCCCTGTCCGACAACGTCTCGATCTTCGACGCCTCGACGAACGAAGTGACGGGATCCATTCCCGTGGGGACCGATCCGCAGGGGATCGCGTACGATCCCGGGGATGGCGATGCCTACGTCGCCGACAACGGGACGAACAACCTCACGGTGATCGACTCCGCGAACCAGACCGTTGCGAGCGTTGCCACCGGCGCGGAACCGTTCGGCGTGGCGTACGACGAGGCGAACGGGTACATCTATGTCGCCGATTACGGCGGCTCGATCACGGTCGTGAACGGGCGGAGTCTCGTGGCCACGATCCCGGTCGACGGGCCCGCGACGGGGATCGCCCAGAACGCGCTCACGAACGGGCGGATGTTCGCGACGATCTACGGTACTTCCCAGGTGGCCCGACTGTCGCCGCATCAAGTCCTCGCTTACCTGCCGGTGGGGGCGAATCCGTTCGCGATCGCGTTGGACCCACGGATCGGGGACCTCGTGATCGTGAACCACGCGAACGGGACCCTGACGATCCTCCACGGTCCGTCGACCGTACTCGATACGGTGCAATTCGGAGAGCCGGGGGGTCCGTGGGGGATCGCCTACGATCCCGCGAACGGGCTCATCTATGTCGCCGGCGAGCTCGTGGGCGACCCCCGCACCATCGGTGGGGGCGGCGGCTAGGGACGGGTTTCCCCCGCTCCGACGGGCCCCGTCGAGGAATGTTCGGCTCGAAGAGGACATCGACGATCTGGAGATCTCCCGGCGCATTCGCTTCTAAACGGAGCCACCGGCGCACGAGGTCTTACGGGAGCAACTCGGGTGCCGCGCGGATTCTGCCGGATATTGAGGCGTAGGACCTCCGAGTTCGACCGGATTTGTCCTCGAAATCCGCGCGCGGGCTCGCGATCCGGACGATTCTCGGCAGGTTGAAATACGGGGGCCCCCGAGATTTACCCTAACGATTGCGCATTCGTGCGCATCCCTCCGTATGCAGCGGTGGGTTGGATTGGTTCTCGCCTCGGTTTCATTGGCGGCGGTCGTGAGCGCACCCGCCTTCGCTTTTCTCGATACCGGAGGGCTATTGGCGGTCCCCGGGTATCCTTCCGAGGTCCGGCCGAACAGCGCCTCGGACGGCATCGCTCCGGCGGCGCACGTCCAAACCGCGAGCGTTTCGTCGCTCCAAGGTTCGGCCGGCCGTCATGCGCCGCACACCGAGACCTCCGTGCGAGGTTGGATCGGACTCAACAGCACGAGCGCCTGCAACTCATCGTGCACTAGCCCGAACCCGAGCGTGGCCGCCGGCAACGACTACGTGATCGAGGCCGCCGGGTCGAGCTATCGGGTCTGGACCAACCAGGGTACGCTGCTCGAGAACGCGAGCCTCAGCTCGACGAAGCTGTTCGATTCCGGTACGGATGTGCTGTCGTCCGCTCAGTTCGTGTACGATCCTTCGACCCTCCGATGGTTCGGTTCGGTCGAAGACCTCAGCAAGGGCCAGATCGAGTACGCAGCGAGTGCCTCCAGCGATCCGACGGGCACCTGGTACGTCGGGCACTTCGGTCCCCTTCCCTCAGGCGTCGAGCCATCCAGCCCCGAGCTCTCGGTCAATTCCGCCAACCTCGTGGTGACGGTCAACGTGGAGCGAGGTCCTGCGGTTGTGGGCGCGGAGATCTACGTCGCGAACAAGTCGCAGTTGCTCGCGGGCTCCGCACCGGCCACGTGGTCGTCGTCGCTCGGCCCCTCGAACGAATCGGTCGTGCCAGCGCAGTCCGTCGGCACCACTTCGGTCACCTATCTCGTGACCGACCAGGAAGGTGGGGCGGATCTCAACGTCTCCGCACTCTCGGGCTCTCCCCCTTCGACGCCCACGATCTCGGCCCCTTCCGTTTGGGTGAGCCCGACAGAGTCCCCGCCGGCGGCCGTTCAATCCGGATCGTCCGAGCTGGTCGACACCGGCACCGCGCAAGTGGCGAGCTCGGTCTGGGCCGCGGGGGACCTGTGGGCAGTGGCCGATGTCGCCTGCGTGCCCTCGGGGGACTCGGCGGTCCGGTCCTGCATTCATCTCTGGGAGATCTCCCCCGGAACGGGCTCGTTGGTCCAGGACTTCAACTGGAGCACCGGCCCGGGCACGTACGATTACGATCCCTCGCTCTCCGTCGACGCGAACGGCAATCTCGCGATCGTCTTCGAGTCGTCCTCCTCGACCTCCAACCCATCGGTGCTGACCACGGCGCAGGCCGCCGTCGACCCCCGCGGGACGCTCGAGACCCCGCTCGTCCTGCGCTCGGGAGGAGGGCCCGACAACATCTCGGGCGCCTGCCCGAGCGGCGTCTGTCCGTTCGGGAACTCCTCTTCGGCGACCATCCTCCCGCTCACCGGCGGCGAGTTCTGGCTGGCGGGCGAATATACGGGGGCGGACCGGGCGCTCGTCCACTGGCACACGTGGGTCGACGAGGTCTCGGTGGTCCCGACCTATCCGGTCAACCTGACCGAGGCCAACCTCCCGGTCGGGACCGGCTGGTCCGTCAGCGTGAACGGGGCGGAGGAGTCCTCCGACCAGCCGACGATCCAGTACAACGAGACCAACGGCACGTTCACCTTCGCCGTCCAGTCCCCGCTCAGTGACGATCCCGGGGTCCAGTACGCCGCCACCCCGACGTCCGGGACCTTCGCCGTCGCCGGCGGCGCCGCCAACGACACGATCAACTTCACCGAGCAGTTCGAGCTCACCACGACCGTGACGCCGGTCGGTGCGGGGACGGTCTCCCCGACCGGGAATTGGTTCAATGCCAGCGCTTCGGTCGATCTGACCGCGCTCGCCGGACCGGGCTACGTCTTCTCGGCCTGGTCGGGCTCGGGACCCGGCTCCTACTCCGGCGACTCCGATCCCGCGACGGTGGTCATGCAAGGGTCGATCACGGAGGCTGCGATCTTTTCGGTCGCCGTCACGTATCCGGTGGCGTTCGAGGAGACGGGCCTGCCGGGCGGGACCGTATGGAGCGTGGTCCTCAACGGCGTCTCGAACACCTCGGACGGTTCGTCCCTCCTGTTCTACGAACCGAACGGGAGCTTCTCTTTCCTCGCCGCGACGCTCGTGCCGGGGGCGGCCGGCAGTCGCTACGCCGCCTCTCCGGCCTCGGGGTCGTTCGACCTGAGCGGTACCGGTACGTCGATCGGGGTCGCCTACGTCGCCCAGTTCGCGCTCTCGACCTCGGTGAGTCCCGCGGGATCGGGGTGGGTCTCCCCGTCGGTCGGGTGGTTCAACTCGACGACCCCGGTCGCCCTCAACGGGCTCGCCTCCTCCGGCCACGCGTTCTCCGGCTGGATCGGGAGCGGGCCGGGCAGCTACACGGGGACCGCGAATCCCGCCCAGGTCACGCTCACGGGCGCCATCTCCGAGCAGGCGGTCTTCTCGACCGCCACGACCTATCCGGTGACCTTCTCGGAGTCGGGCCTGGTCACCGCTACCAATTGGAGTGTGGCGGTCAACGGTCTCACCAACGTCTCGTCGGGTCCCTCGCTCGTCTTCAATGAACCGAACGGATCCTACTCCTACGGCGCGGAGGCGACCGTCCCCGGCGGACCCGGGACCGAGTTCG
>JASHUJ010000143.1 GCA_030040035.1 Thermoplasmata archaeon | reverse complement strand
GCCGGGGTCGATCTGCTCCTCTTGCAGTTCAGCCCCCAGCGCGAGGAGATGGAACGATTCGGTGAGCAGGTCATCCGGCCGCTTGCGTCGCCGGCGCTCTAGGGTCGCGGCGGAGCGGGCCTCCCCGGGCTCGCGCGACAGCCGCCGTGCGCCCCGGCCTGCCCGTTCGAGGCCGGCCCGCTTCCTCTCCGCGGCGCCTCCGGCGAGACTGGCAGCGGTCGCACGCGCCCTCCGACGGCGGGGTCTGGAGGTCGAGCTCGTCGACGACGCCGCCACTGCGCGTGCGGCGGTACTGCGACGTCTCGGCCCGTCCGACCGGGTCCTGGAGGCGACGTCCGAGACGTTGAAGGAGATCGGGCTGGTCGGGGACGGGGCGCCTCCGGCGCCGTACCGACGGCTCCGGCCCGAGCTCGACCGGCTCGCCCGGCGCGGACTCCGCGACGAGAAACGGCGGCGGGGCGCCAGCCCCGACGTCATCGTCGGGAGCGTCCACGCGATCACCGAGCAGGGGGAGGTTCTGATCGCTTCGGGCAGCGGGAGCCAGCTCGGCCCGTACGGCTACGGGGCCGGCCGGGTCATCTGGGTGGTCGGCGCGCAGAAGATCGTACGGGACCTCCCGGAAGGTCTGCGTCGGATCCGGGAGTTCGCGGTGCGCCGAGAGGACGCGCGAGTCCGTCAGCTGGGAGGAGGGGGCAGTGTCGTCAACAAGCTCCTCGTCGTCTTCGGCGAACACCAGGCCCACCGGGTGACGATCATCCTCTCTCGGAGCCGTCTCGGAGTGTGAGCGGCACCCGACGAACTGCCGGGCGTCGTCCCGAAGGGCGATGGACCACTATCCGCCCGCGAGGGACCCCCGCAGGGCCGAGGGATCGATTCTGTCTCCACTTCGGTCTCGAACCCTCCCCCGGTAACTCATTGATCCTCATCCTGGTCGCTCTCCGCCATCGCCGCGGCCGAAGACGACGGCTGATGACCGTCTCGAACGCCAGGCCCGCTGGAGTCCGGGATACGTCAGCGTGCCGGGATTTCAACGATTCGAGCGAGCGCGCTCGAAGTCCGGCGGAGCGGAGCTCAGGGTTCGCGCGGAGCCGAGACCGGCCGCGCGCGTCCCTCTGGAGGGTCGGGCCCTGAAAAAGCAACTTCACGGTTCTCGGGCACGCCTCGGTGCGAATGCGAGGAGATCCCGAAGATCTGCGAGCTGGGTTCCCCTCCAATGGACATCCTCGTCGAAGCGGGGGACGTCGCGACTCTGGTCGGGATAGCGATACTGGAAGGCGGTCAGTCCGACCGACTCGGCGCCCGTCAGCTCGCGGCTCCCCCCGTCTCCCACGTACGCGCAGCGGACCGGTGGCAGCCCGAGCCCCGAGAGGGCTTTGGCGTACATGCGGGGGTCGGGCTTGCAGACCTTCTCTTCGAACGAGAAGACGGCCAGATCGAATCGCGAAGACAGCCGCGTTTCGCGCCACAGGCGCGCGGTCTCCTCGGTCGAGTCGCTGACGATGGCGAGGCGGAAACCAGATCGACGCAACGCGTCCAGCCCGGGCAGAATCGGCTCCACGCGGTCGAGGGTGGATCGAGAAAAATCCAAGCGAAGCTCGGTCGCTTGGCGAATCGCGTCGGAAGATGGCCGTCCTCCCAATGCACGGGCGAAGCGTTCGATGGTGGCCTCGAGCGATCCGAGACTGCCCCGACATCGCTCTCCGATCGAATCGATCCAGGCCATCGTGAATCCCGTCGGATCCACGTCCATCGCCCAAGCCATCTCCGCGAGGTTGCGCTCCCGGGCGGTCTCGTCCGCGTACGGGAGCAGCGTGCCCCAGAGATCGATCAGGATCGCATCGAACTCTCGAGGGTTCGTCCCGTCGTCACGCGTCGCGCTCATGACGGGCCGGTCATCGCAATCGCCCTCCCGTCATGAAGTCCGTGCGGTCAATTCGCCCCTCTCCCGATCCCACGGAATGACCACGAGCTTGGGCCAACACTTCGTCCAGCGCTCGACCTTCCTGAGGTAAATCTCTTCGGTGATCTGCCGCTTGTTCGGCCGAACGACGAGCCCAAACAGGTCGTCCAGCCCGAACGGAGCGAACACGGTCAGCTGACCATCGGCCTCCTTCCGGACCCCGACGGCGGTCGCCGTCGTGGGCCAGGTCGAGATCGCATCCTCCGTGGAGGTGTACGGTTCGATGGCGTATCCAAAGTGATCGGGATACCACAGGTGAACCCGGGCTTCATTCTTGAGGTCGATTTCGCCGCCGAGATCCCGGAGCAGTTCCCGAGCCCGCGCGGCTCGGGAAACTTCGGTCTCCTCCGACAGGTCAGATCCGTCAAAGTAGACGAGATCGTAGTCGGAAATGTTGACCGTGGGGGGAAAGCCGTGCAACTCGTTCCAAACCGTCTGCGCGACGCAACCCGCCCCCAGATACCAGTCCGGAAGCGCCAGGCGGGGGGCCCCCTCCAGGATTTTAGAGACCACGCGGTTCGCTTCCAGTGAGGCCCCCAGGCGAGCCTTGAGCTGGGCGATGCGACTCGTCGGTCGCTTGCTCATCGCGATCGCCTCATCGGACACGGACCCCCTTCATGAGGGTCACGCTGCTATTCGGAGGCGAACGATAATCCGATCCGATGGAGCCCCGGCTCTCTCCCGGAGTACCTGGGCACGCCCCGGCGCCGCGATGTTGGCATCGCTGTCACCTGCGGTGTCGTCGGTGCGCCGATCGGAGCCCTCGCGGCGGTCGGGCGACTCGGCTGGCTGCCGCCCCCCACCGGGAAAACTTGCCTGCGATGGCGTCGCCCTCACGATCGCCTATACGGGGGTCTGGGCCGCGGGATATATGGGCCGACTTATCCGAGCGGTTGCCTCCAACCTCGACTGTCCTTCCTCCCCCTTCGCAATCCAGCCAATTGTCCGGCCAACTGGACCTGGGGGCAAGAGTGCGGTTTTAATCTCCTCGCGCTGGGGACACCCACCAGCGTGTCGGATGTCTACTTGAACGTGCCCGTCGAATCCCCGACTCCGATGTTCAGCTGCTTAAGTGCTCCCGCAATCCCGCTCCCCGGCTCCGCAAAGCTGGAGCCTAAGCCAAGGATCGCCAGGGGGCGTTTAGTTGCTGCCTCGGGGTCCTACTTACGGGGCCCAACCGGGTCCCTCGTCTCACCGACGGCTTGTGGTTTCAGGCCAACCTTACCGTCCACCTCGTCTATGTGTCGTTTCGTTCCCCGAGAATGGGAGTCAAGGTCGACGATTTAGTCGAATCCCCGAGGCTAGCGGGCCCCAGGGGACAAGAGCCCCCGGGGGTTCGAATCTCGTGAAAGGTGCTCGCGCGATGGGCTTCGGTCAAGGCGAATCCCGGAACTCTAGGCACTCAGCCTCGCCAAACCCCGATCAAGCGATGTAATTTGGGCAGGGGCAAGGCACGCCTCCCGTCCCCGGTTGCGTACGAGGGAGCGGAGGAGATCGAGGCAGCCACCACCCTCATGGTTCTTGATGCCGCAGGGCGTCTTGGTTTCGAGCCCGTTGGAGTGCGACCCCGCATCGCAAATGAATCGAGCACACCGATAGGACCGAGATCCTGCGGACTCGTCGGAGAGTTCCGAATGAACTGCATCGAGAATCGCGGCTTCATGGGCAAGGGCTTTCAAGTCGAGCAGAGTACTGGAGGTTGAGCAACAAACTCAGGAAGGCGTGACGCCCATGTCACCCTCTCCGCATTGGGTCAACCGACATTTTCGGGGCCTCAAGTGGGTCTCGGCGATAGTACCGATCGCCGTCGTGAGCATCGGCCTTGTTGGATTCTGGCAGTTCATTCCGGTCACTTTCTCCGGCTCGGGTCAGACCCTACCCGCAGGAACCTCGTGCATCGAAGCCTGCCCCCCCATGGGTGTCCAGAGTCTCCCTTCATCAGTGACGGTGACGCTATCGTGGAGCGTCCAAGGCGGGGATATGGTCAGCTTCTATGTGGAAGAAAATCCTCCGGTCGGGGCGGTAACTGCCGAACCTCGCGCAATAATGTGCCGCGCCGAAGCATCCAACGGTACCTGCGCGTTCGTCTCCGCCGGATTCACGTACGGCTTCTACGCATCCACCGGCACGAACTCTACCGTGATAGTCACCTGGCTGGGGACGTACGACACCTCGATGTTTGAGTCGGGTAAGATCTGATCGACCGCGCGCGCACGCCCGGCAGCATGAGGAGGTACGCTTGCGATCCGAGCCCTGTCTCGCGTCCTCGAGCGCGAACGAGGACGCGGAGGCGATCAAGCGTCCCCGAGCCTGGGCGGGGGGCGCGGAGACCGCGAAACAACACTAGATTCGGCTGGCCCGAAGGGGCTAGGGTCCCCCAGGTCCGGATATCCCGTAGGTCGGTCCGACCCCCATTCAAAGGGCACGAAGCGCACGATCCAGTGCCTCCAGCTCAATCGGAACGAACTCCCAGAGGTCGTCCAGGTCGACCCGAGAGCACTCGTGCACCATCTCGTTTCTCGATCCGGAGAGACGGGTCCAGGGGACCTCGTCGTGTCTCTTACGGAAGGCAATGGAGACCCGGCTCGCCGCCTCTCCTAGCTTGAGCACCTCGTAGGCGACTGCCTCGTTCGTTTTCGTGTCCACGAAGAACGCGGCTCGTCCGGCCGTCACGAACCCTCGTATCCGTTCGAGGGCCTCTCGCATCTCCACGACTCGCCGGGGGTCATCTCTCACAGCGCGACCGCCTCCGCAAGGACCCTCGGGCGGACGAGCCAGTGCAGATTGTTCTCGGTGGCATTGTCCGCGTTCCGACCGAGCAGGTCCGCCGCCCGCTCTCGAAACTCAGAACGACCGAGCCAGCCCGGCGGACGGCGAAATCGGAGCAAGAGGTCCACGTCGCTCGACGATCGCGCCTCCCCCCGAGCCACCGAACCGAACATCCGGAGGCCGTAGCCTCCGTACTGAACCGCGAGGGCCTTGAGCGCGTTCGCGGGGGGCCCGACCACCTCCGCAACCCCGAGACCCTAACGCTAATCTGCATGGACTGGAGTCCGATCGTCGGCGGGAGTGTCCTACCTTGCCCCGGCGTCACGGTCTTGGCATCGCGGTCACGTGCGGGGTGGTCGGTGCGCTGATCGGCGCCCTCGTGACCGTAGGGGGACTCGGCTGGCGGCCCACCGCCCAGCCAGGAACGGTGGCGTTCGATGGGATCGATCTCACGATCGTCTACACCGGGATCTGGCCCGGTCTCTATGGGCCGACGCATCAGAACGGCTGCGTCGAACCTCAGCTCGCCTTTCTCCCATCGGGCGATCGCCCCGACTGTCCGGCCCACCTGACGGGGGGTCAGCAGTACGGCTTCGGTGTCTTCATGATGGGCGCACCGACCAAAGTGTCGGAGGTCTTCGTGAACGTGTCCATCGACTCGCCGATACCGATCTTCGGATACTTTTGCGGCTACAGCGATCCCCCTCCCTCTCCTGCCCTGAGCTGGAACCTGAGCGAAGGATTGCCAACGGGCGCGGGCTGCGGACTCGGGGTTCTCCTCACGGTGCCCGACCCCGCGCCGAGCGTCCCCGGGGGACTGTGGTTTCAGGCAAGCATGACCGTCCACGTCGTCTAGGTTTCGTTGCGCACCTTGAGAGGGGATCTCCGGCGCGACCGATTGGTCAACCCCGGGGGATAGCGGGCCCGAGGGGATTCGAACCCCTGACCTTGCGGTTAAGAGCCGCCTGCTCTACCGGGCTGAGCTACGGGCCCACGACGGCTGGGGCGGACCCGGAACCGCCGCATAAAGTCTCCTTGGCCGCCGGTCGGCGGCGGGCGACGCGGGGCTCCGGACGCTCGACTTACCGGATCCGTTCGAGCGCGGCACCGACCATGAGCGGGAACAGCACCGTCGCGTCGCCGTCGACCGTCACGTGCCGCGCGGTGGGCTTGACCTTCCCCCACGAGATCGCCTCGCGGGTGCGGGCCCCGGAGAGGCTCCCGTCCCACTCGACGGCGGTCGTGACGTACAGGGCGGCGTCGAGGCCGCCGCGGAACTGGTTCCACCAGATCGTGTGGTGCTTTGAGATCCCGCCGCCGAGGACGATCGCGCCCGCGCGCGGGGCCTCGTAGACGAGGTCGGAAAGGACCTGTTCGTCCGAGAGGAGGTCGAACGAGAGCTGCTTGTGGTTTTGCCAGAAGAGCCAGACCTGCGAGCCGACCGCGCCGTCCGTGATGCCGGGCACGACCACGGGAACCTTCCGGTCGAACGCCGCGCGCAGCAGGCTCGAGCGAGCGGAGGCCGGGAGGCTCGCCCCAATCGCCTCGGCGAGCGCCCGCGACGAGAGCGAGCGGATCCCTCTGGCCCAAAGGGCCCGCAAGATGCGCTGCATCTTCTGCTCGATGATCCGGCCGTAGTTCGCTTCCGGGATCACGAGGTTTCCGAGCCGGTAGAGGTGGCGCCGGTGCAACGCCGCGTCGTCGAGGTTCCACTCCCCGTGGTAGTACGGTCGGTACGCTCGTGCCAAATCGTGGTCGAGCGTACCACAGGTGGTGACGACGGCGTCGACGTACCCGTCGCGTACCAGCGTCGCGAGGACCCCCCGCGTCCCGGTCGCGACCAGGTCGGCCGGGAACGAGAGGAACACCGTCATCTCGTCATCCCCGAGGATCCGGGCGAGGACGTCGACGCCCCGCGCGACCTCCTTCGCGCTGAAGCCCCCGCCGCCTTCGAGGCGGCGCACGAGTTCGTCGAGGCCGGGGGCGTCGTCGACCCGGATGTCCTCGACCCGCCGCGGCACGATCGGGAGCTGACGCGCCGAACGTTAAAGCGCCGCCGTCAGGCCGAGTCCGTACGAGTGGAACAGGAGCACGAAGGCGACGATGTACCCGGCGAACGCGCCCCCGTTCAGGAACGGCAGGCCGGCCTGGGGATTCCCGCTCGC
>JASHUJ010000142.1 GCA_030040035.1 Thermoplasmata archaeon | reverse complement strand
ACGGGCCAGTACCTCCTGTCCTACTACAACGGGCTGCCCGGCGGCGGCTACACGCTGACCCCGAACCCGACCTACTGGGGTACCGCCGACGCCAAGGCCGAGCCGTGGAACAACATGATCCAGCCGGCGAACACGACGATGGACATCGTCTTCCAGGACTCGGTCGACATCACGACCAACGACTTGAGGACCGGCTACGCCGCGATGGCCTCGTTCGCGTACGTCGGGCCGGCGACCGTCAAGGTCCTGCAGGGCGACACCTGCCTCGTCGTGGACGCGCTGCCCACGATCTACGGGTCCACGAGTGGCTCCTGGTGGATCTACCTCAACCAGAACACCTTCCCGTTCAACAACCTCACCGTCCGTGAGGCGATCGCCCACGCGGTGAACTACAACCAGATCATCCAGCAGGCGTTCGGGGGCTACGCGAGCCAGTGGGTCGGGCCGGTGCCGCCCGCGTACCCGTACTACAACCCCCAGAACTTATCGCCGTACCCGTACAATCTCACGCTCGCCAAACAGGAGATCGCCGCGTCGCCGTGCGCGAACAACGCCTGCGCGGGCCTCACGCTGAAGTACGCCTACCTCGACACCGGCATCGATTGGTTCGAGACGGCCCAGTTCCTCGCGTCCGACCTGCGCGCGATCGGCATCAACATCCTGCCGACCCCGATCTCGCTCGACGACCTCTACTCGGAGCAGGCGCTCAACTCGGCCGGCGTCTGCACGTCGCTCACGAACGCGAACGGCGGGCCGTTCCCGCTCGGCCAGGAGTTCTACACGTCCGACTACATCTCGCCCGACGACTGGACCCAGAACGACGCGGTCCAGACGGGGAGCGCCAACCTGTGCATGTCGGCGTACAACAACTCGACCGTGACCGACCTCGCCTACACGGCCGCCGCGACGCAGAACCCGACGAACCTGACCCAGTACTACACGAACATCACGAGCCTGATGTACCAGAACTACACCGACATCTGGCTGGTCGTCCCGACCTCGTTCGCGGTGTACTCGACCTCCATCCAGGGCGTCGTCTTCAACCCGATGGCGAGCGCCGAGCCGTACGCGCTGCTGTTCAACACGCAGTGGGCGAAGTAGGCGGTCCCGCCTACGCGGGCGGGACCGGCGCGGTGGGGGTCCCCGCGGGGGGCGGCCCGCCGGCCGTGGAGAGCAACGAGGCCGGCGGGATGTCCCGGACGTCCTCGGCCCGGTGGCAGGCGACCAGCTGACCGGCGGCGCCCGGGATCTCGCGCAGCGGCGGGTCCTCGACGCGGCACCGGTCGACGACGAACGGACAGCGCGGGGCGAAGCGGCAGCCCGGCGGCGGGTCGACGAGCGACGGGACGTCCCCGCCGATGCGGAACCGGGTCCGTCGGCGGCCGGCGTCGGCGACCGGCACGGCCGCGAGGAGTGCCTTCGTGTACGGGTGGATCGGCTTCTCGAGGACCCCGTGCACGCTGCCGACCTCGACGATCTGGCCGAGGTACATCACGACGACCCGGTCCGCCACGTACCGGACGGCCGCGACGTTGTGGGTAATCAGGAGGTAGGCGACCTGGCGTTCGCGCTGGAGCTCGACCAGCCGGTTCAGGATCTGGGCCTGCACCGCGACGTCGAGCGCGCTCGTCGGTTCGTCGAGGACGACCAGCTTCGGGTGGACGCTGAAGGCGCGCGCGAGCGACAGGCGCTGGCGGCCGCCGCCCGAGAACTCGTGGGGGTACTGGTCGAGGCAGTCCGGGGGCAGCCCGACGGTCGGGAGGGCGTCGCGGACGCGGGCACGGAGCTCCTCGCGGGAGAGGCGACCGCCGCTCTGCCCGACCTGGCGGTCCATCTGCTCCTGGGCGCGGAGCGGCTCGCCGACGATCTGCCAGACCTTGAGGCGGGGGTCGAGCGAGCCCACCGGGTCCTGGAAGACGACCTGGACGTTCCGGCGCCAGTGCCGGAGCGGCGTGCCCTCGAGGTTCCCGACGTCCCGGCCCTCGAACCGGAAGGTGCCCGCGCTCGGGCTGTGGAGCCGCGCGATGAGCCAGCCGAGCGTGGTCTTGCCGGAACCGGACTCGCCGATCAGACCGACGGTCTCGCCGGCGCGGATCGTCATCGAGACGCCGTCGACCGCGTGGATCGAGCGCCGCGACCTCCCCTGGAAGTACTCGGTCGCGGTCCGGGTGAGCGGGAACAGCTTCTGGAGCCCCTCGATCTCCACGAGCGGGGCGGCGGAGGGAGCCCCGCCGGCCGCGGGGGTCGACGCCGGGGGCGAAAGGCTGAGGCTCACGGGAGGTTCGGCACCTCCTCGGCGAAGTGACAGGCGCTCCGGTGGTCGACCAGGACCCCCTCAGGGCGACGGAGCGGCGGCGGGGGTTCGGCCTTGCAGATCGGTTTCGCGAGCGGGCAGCGCGGATGGAATCGGCAGCCCGGCGGCGGGTGGGCGAGGTTCGGGACCGAGCCCGGGATCGAATCGAGCGGGCCTTCCGACTTATAGCGGGTCGGCGCGGCGCGGAGCAGGGCCTTGGTGTACGGATGGCGGGGCGACGAGAAGATGTCGCCGACGGGTCCGAACTCGACGAGCTTGCCCGCGTACATCACGCCGAGCTCGTCCGCGGTCTCGGCGATGACGCCGAGGTCGTGGCTGATGAACAGGATCGAGGTGTGGACCTCGTCGATCAGCTCCTTCAT
>JASHUJ010000141.1 GCA_030040035.1 Thermoplasmata archaeon | reverse complement strand
GCCCCGAGGAGCCGCCGAAAGAGATGTTCGGGGAGCTCGCCGCGGCTCGCCACGACCACCGCGGTCCGGGGGGCGGTCGCCAGCGGGCCGGCGCCCGCGCCGGGGCCCGCGCGTCGCGCGGCCGGGGTGACCGCGATCAGGCCCCGACTCGGGACGAGATCGGCGGAGGAGGGTTGGGTCATTCGCGGGGGGGGCCGCACCAGCGGCCGCCGGGCGGCTTCGGGAGGGATACTCGCGGCCTCCCGGTCGGTCTCGGTTCGCTTCATGAGGAGAAGAAGGGCCGAAACCTCATATATAGAATATCAATTTAGACTATAGTTGGTACTATAGCTTCTGCACACCGCCGAAGGCGGTGCGACGCTAGGTGCGCGCGCCCGTGGCCGCCTCGGGTCCCGGCGGTGGTCGCGGGGCCCCGCCGCGCGACTTCTCGATCGTCTCGGAGAGCCGGGTGTTGACCTCGGCCAGGACCGAATCGCGATCCTCGGGGCGCCGGACCATCACGGTGAGGACGAGGTCGGTCGACTGCGCCGTCCGGGACTTGAGCGTGAACACCGGCGGATAGCGGCGGTCGAGCCGCAGCTTGAGGTGGGACAGGGCCTTCATCATCTCGCTCTCGAACGCGGCGAGGTCCACCGAGCCCGACAGGGTGATCGGGATGATCAGCTCCTTCCACGCCTGCGGGGTCAGGTTCACGACGGAGGTCCGGAGGAAGACCGAGTTCGGGAGCGCGACGAGGTGGTCGTCCTCCGACAGGAGGATGGTGCTCATCGCGTTGACCTCGATCACCTTCCCGGACTGCTCGCCGACCCGGATCGTGTCCCCGATCTTGAACGGCGTGTAGAGGTCGGCGAAGTACTTCGCCCCGAAGTTCTCGAGCGGTTGCCGGAGCGCGACGATGGCCGCGAGCCCGAACAGCGCGAGCACGAGGAGCAGGGCGTTGACCCCCACCCCGAGCTCCTGGATCGCGAAGACGACCCCGATCAACCAGATGATGATGACGACGAGCCGCTGCGCCGCGGCCGTCACCTGGGGGTTGCTCTGCCGCAGCAGGCCCCGGATGACGAGGCTGACGACGTAGGCGAAGACCCAGGTACCGACGAGGATCACGCCGACGTAGATCAGCGGGAGGACCGGCGTGAGGTCGATCACCCTACGCCTCCACGACTTCGCCGACGAGGCGCGCTTCGGCGCGCGCGGCGGCGTCGATCGAGCACTTTCGGGCGGTCACGGCCCCGGCGTCGGCGAGCTTCTGCGCGAGGGAGCTGCGGGGCCGCAGCAACCGGCGCATCTGGCGAGCGAGCGCCTCGGGGTCGTCGGGGTCGAACAGCAGGCCGTTCTCGCCGTCCACGATCAGCTCGGCGACGCCGGCCCGCGTCGTGACGAGCGTCGCGCGATGGTGGAGCCAGCTCTCGACCACGACGAGCCCGAACCCTTCGAACGTCGACGGCAGGATCGTGAACGCGGAGCGCTCGTACAGCGCGTCGAGCTCCGCCTGGGTGACATGACCGGTGAAGACGACGCGCGAGGCGACGCGGCGCTCCCGGGCGAACGACTCGAGGTGCGCGCGCCAGGTCGCCGACTTCGAGAGCCCGAGCCCGGCCCGGGCGCTCGAGAAGCTACCGTTGCCCGCGAGGACGAGCTTGAGGCGCGGGAACTCCTCCGCCAGCTCGGCGAGCGCCGCGATCGCACGGTCCTGGCCCTTGGCCGGGTCCATCCGAGCCACGATGAGCGCGATCACGTCCTTCGGACCGATACCCTTCGTCGCGACGATCGGCGCCACCTCGTCCGGCGACGGATGGCCGTACTCCGCGGGATCGACGAACGGGTAGAGGCGGATCACGCGCCCGGCATGTCCGAACTCCTTCAGGGCCTCTCGGTAGGCGTCCGAGCTCACGATCACCACGTCGTACGCCTTCAGGTACGTCGCGAAGACCGAGCGCCACTGGAGCGGGATGCGCCCGGCGTCGAACGGGATGTGCCAGCGGAAGACCTTCGGCTTGAGCGTCCCGAGCATGTGGCCGATCGGCAGTTGCTGGAAGTCGTGCACGTAGAACAGGTCGAAGTCGACGTCCTGGTCGAGGGTCCGCATCAGCTCGGCGGTGGTCCGGTTGTAGAAGGTGTACTCCCCGTAGTCCTCGGTCCAGAACAGATCCTCGGACAGCTTCGGGCCCGCCTCGTCGAGGCCGTGAACGGTCGTCCAGATCGTCTCCTTCACCTTGCCGTAGCCGCCCATCCGTTCGCGGTCGATCGCGACGTTGTGGAGCGTGATCCCCGGCAGGCGGACGGTCTCGGGGGCGTTGGGATTCAACGCGACCCAGTCCACGTGCTTCCAGGACCCTTCGGCTAGGAGCCGGCGGGCGAGCGGGTAGACCATCCGGGTGACGCCCCCGGGGGAGAACCGGTAGTCGACGCCGAGCTGGAGCTTCGCAAGGTCCGGCTCGATGCTCCACAGCGGTCGCCCGCCGTCGTCGGGCGTGGCGAACTGGAGAAGAGGCGTTTGAGTGTTGATGCAGACGTTCAAAGGATCCATGTACCCGTCCTCCGGCGCGGACCCCCGCAGGGGCCGAGTCGCGCCTCAGTCGTGGACCTGGCTCGTGGTCTGGGCCCCGCCCGTACTTCGTTCGAGCGTGAGGCTCCGGAGCGAGCGCCGGTATAACAACCCTTTCGTAACCAATCGTTCCGCAAGCCACCAGGCGACCGATAGAGAAGACCCGGGCGGGACCGCGGGACCCCGGCCGGCAGGAGCCGCAGCCTCCCGGCGGTGGGCCTCGAGAGCGGGCCGCCCCGGCGCGGCCCGGACCCGCTCCGGAAGCTCGGAACACGCCCTCCGCGTGAAACTATGTATAACTCGAGGGGGCTCGGCCCCGCGTCATGTCCAGTTCCCGCCGGTACATCCCCTGGCTGCTGATCGCGGCCTGCGCGATCGGTGTGAGTCTCGCAGTCCCGGCCGCGGGCGTAGCCCCGGTCGGCAGATCTCTCCCGGCGACCGGATCCACCCCCACGACCGTAGGAGCGGGGGGCCCGACGGCCGACGGACCCACTCTGACCGGGGGCGCGACGACGCCCGCGTTTTCGTTGGCGCAGCTCGCGCCGGATCTTCGGGACGCGCCCTGG
>JASHUJ010000140.1 GCA_030040035.1 Thermoplasmata archaeon | reverse complement strand
ACCCAGCTGAACTCGAGGACCCCGTCGACGGAATCGATGACCGCCTGCTCGACCGCCGGCGGGGCGACCCCTTTCGACAGGAGCAGGTAGACGAGACCGTTCCACTCCTTGGCGCGCCGGCGCAGCCCCTTGAGCAGCGCGAGCAGGTCGGACGCCTGGGCGCCGGGCCGCACGAGGAGATCCGTGAGCGAGTCGAGGATGACGAGGTTCCGGCCGCCGTCGAGGTCGACCGCGTCCGCGAGCGCCCGGTTCGGGCCGTCCGTGCGGGGCGGGTCGGCGGCACCGTCGGCGAGCAGGGGGCGATCGATCGCGGCCCAGTCCGACGGCACGACCGTGTCGGCGAAGTACGTCGGGGAAAGGTCGTGGAACTTGAGGTGCCGCGAGAGCACATCGGGATAGGTCCCGACGAACGCGGCACGGATCTCCGAGATGACCTGGACCTCCGAGCGGCTGGTGCTCAGGTACGCGATCCCCTCGGGATAGACGAACGGACCCTTCGCGTTCCCGAGGTAGAGTTGGTGCAGCCGCGGATCGTCGTAGTGCAGCATCAGGTGCACCGCGGAGGTCAGCGCGAACTCCTGGTGGCCCGCCCCCGCCTCGCCGAGGAGGAGGACGACCGAGCCCGCGGGGACCCCGCCGGTCAGGTAGTCGAAATCCGGCACCCCGGTGGGAATGCAGACCGCGCCGGACGGGGGCGCGATGCGCGGTCGCGGGCCGACCGGCATCGTCGGGTACAGATACGGACGCGGAGAGGTCGCGGTCGCCATGTCGGACGGTGGTCGGACAAATGGAGCCGCAGTTGTGGTATTAGTAGGAATTGCTCGATGCGCGGTCGGCGGGGCCGGTCGAGCCCGTCTTGAGGAACTCTCGGAGCACGACGGTGGCGTAAGCCCCTTTCGGCAGGGCGAAGCGGAACCAGACGCCGAGGGCGTCGGGCCGGACGGAGATCGGGGGCACGTCGAGGGCGATCGCCCGCCACGCTCCCTTGCTCGAGATCTCGGGGGCGAACGGGAGACGGAACCCCGCGGGCGTCACGCCCTCGGCCTCGAGCAGTCGGGCCAGGATCTCTCCGCTCGGCCCTTCCCCCACCGGGGTCTCGTACCCGACCAGCGGTCCGGCGACCCGGGCGCCGCCCCGGGCGACCAGGTCGCGGCACTCGGCGACGTTGTCCTCGGAGACGGGGATCCCCTCGTGCGCCCGCACGGTGCCGTCCCGTCCGATCCGCAGCACTCGGTCGCCGACGAGCGGGACCGAGAGCGAGCCCCCGGCGCTCCATCGCTCGCTCAGCCAGCGGTTGAAGACGTACGCTTGGAAGGCGTGGACGAAGAGGAGGCGGAGCTCCCGGGAGAGCCCGCGCAGCGCCTGCGTCGCGTTCTGGCCGCGCGCGAGGCGCTCGAGGAGCGCGCGCTCGAACCGGTAGTCGGGCGGGAACTCGCGCAACGCCCGGGCCGCGTCGCGGTGCTCGGCGTAGGCGGCGCGGGCCGAGTCGCCCCTCGCGTCGGGCGTGCCCTCCGGTCGCTCGACGAGGTACGCGTCGACTGCGCCCTCGGGGTCGCCTCGGACGAGTGCGCGACCGACCCGGTGGGTGATCGGGCGCACCTCGCCGAAGCGCTGGGGTCCGAAGAAATTCGGGACCACGCCGAGCCGGCGCAGCTCGGCGGCCGTCGCGTCGTAGTGCTCACGGGCGCTCTCGGGCGACGCGCCATCGGGGACGACGTGGATCTCGAAGGCGTTGCCGTAGTGGTGTCCGAGCACGAGCCCGTCCCGGGCTCGGTACGCTTCGAGGAGCTCGACGCCCGGGAGGCCCAGATCGCCTTCGGGCAGCGGGCCCCGGTACGAGAGCAACCGCTCGGCGACCGCCCGTCGGTCCTTGGTCCCGGACCACGCGACGGCGTGCGGCGCGAGCCCCAGCCGGCGGGCGAGCGCGGCGCCCAGCTCGTGCTGCTCCCAGTCCCGGCTTGCGATCCGCAGGACGACGTACGGCCCCGCCGCCTCCGGCCAGGGGTAGTTCGAGATCTCGGTCACCCGGAACTCGTCGGCCGACTGCTTCAGCGACGCGGGGGCTCCGGGGGTCGTGGTGACGTAAAACTCGAGCCCGATCGACCGCTCGGACGCCGGCGGGACGCGGCCGGAACCCGTCACGGACCGAGGAGCGAGCCCGGATTTATCACCTAGTGGTCGCTCTGCCCCGAGGGCGCTGGATGATCCAGGCGACCGCCCGAGTGCTGAAGAACCTCATCGAGATCCAGGTCGGAAGCGAGACGTGGACCGGTCGGCCGATCGAGTCCGGCCAGTCCGGCCTCGCCCGGCGGATCGCCGCCCTGTTCTCGACGGAGTACGTGACGTACCGTCCCAGCGCGCCCACGGAGGTCCACTCGACGGTGACGTACGTGCGCAAGAGCGACGAGATCCGGGTCCAGATCGGCGAGGAGCACTGGAGGACCCACGAGACGGAGTACGGACCGATGTCGATCGAGTACGGCGGGGTCCAGTACTTGATCCTGGAGCGGCTGACGGGCCGCTTCGCGATCCTGCGCGAGAACCGGCCGGTCGCGAAGGGCCAGCTCGGCTTCCGCTCGTGCGCGATCCGGGACTATCCGGCCGAGCTCGAGGTGTTCCTCGCGAACCTCGCGCTCGGCTACCTGATCCGCACGCTCACCTGGGAAGCGTTCGGCTGGGGCGGGACCTAGCGGCCCCGGTCGGACGGCTCCCGGGAACGCGCCCGGGTCGTCGCACGGGAGCTGCGCGCGAGCCGGCGGTGCCGGGCCGCCGGATGCGGCAGTTGGAACATGTGGTACGGGATCGGAACGAGCAGCGTCGCGCCCGCGAGGACCACGACCGCCGCGGTGGAGTACGCGAGATAGACGCCGTACGTCGCGAACAGCCAGCCGCCGAGCAACGTCCCGAGCAGGCTCCCGGCGCCGGCGAACGCGTTGTAGAACCCGAGCGCCCGGCCCCGGGCGGATCGGCCGACGAGGCGGACGAGGAAGATCGTGCTCGCGGTGCTGATGAACGCCCAGGTGACGCCCATGAGCGCGTTCAGGAGCGTGATCCAACCCAGGAGGGCCGGCGAGCCGAGACCGAAGAGGACGTATATCGGTCCCCACAGGAAGAGGAGCATCAGGAGGACGCGGCCCCCCAACGAGTCGAGGAAGATGCTCTTCGGCGAGTGGCGCTCGACGGCCTTCCCGGAGTGGAAGAAGAGGGCCGTCGACGCGGCGGCCGAGCCGAGGTAGACGATGAAGACGCCCGCGTCGGTGAACCGCGCGTCCCGCCAGAGGAAGACCGGGAACGGTCCGTAGAAGATGTCGAAGCCCACGCTCATCAGGCCGAGCGCGGCGAGGAACAGGTACTCCCGGCCCGGCAGGCGCTCCGCCTTCGAGCGCGTCAGGTCGATGAGCCCGACCACGCGCAGGCGGAACTGGCGGATCCGCTCGACGACGCCGCGGTGCAGGTGCACGAGGTCGCTCACGCTGCGTCGATCCACCCGGCTGGCGGGCTCCTCGATCCAGGCCCAGGCGATCCCGGCCGAGACGAGCGCAAGGATGCCCGAGACGATCAGGAGCGCGGTCATCGCCGCGATCGCGGGCTGGTTGTAGCCGACGACGAAGAGCCAGACGAACCCGATCGCGAGCCCGATCGTGGTGCCGAGCCCCGAGATGAGGCCGAAGAGACCGATGTCGGTGGGCCACCAGCGCTTGTGCCGGGTCTCGAGCAGGAGCATCGTGCCGATCGGGGCGCTCGCGGCCGACGCGAGCCCCTCGACGACGTTCAGCCAGAAGTACGTGAGGAGGTTCGTCGCGAGGGCGATCAGGACGATGCTGACGCCCGTCGCGAGGAACGAGCCGACGAGGAAGTACTTGCGGTGGGCGACCCGGTCGGAGAGATTGCCCCAAAGGATGGTGAACGGCACCTGGCTCATCGCGCTCGCGGCGATGATGATCGTGACCGCGAACGCGCTCGCTCCGAAATGCTGGAGCGCGAGGAGCGGGATCAGCGGGGTCGCGATCCCATCCGAGATCGCGAGCGGCAGGTAGGCGAGGAACCAGAGGTCGCTCGTCGAGGGCCGGAGGACGGTGCGGACCTTGACATCGATCGACACGCGGGGCAAACCTCGGTGCCCCGTCGGATGCGGGGGGCAGGGGGATAAAGAGTCGGTTCTTGGCGAAACGGAGCGCGCTCCGACGGGCGTTTTTCGCCGGGAAATCGGCTAGGGCGCGGCCGAGACCCCGAGTGCGCCGAGCAGCGTCCGATGCTCGGCCTCACTGATCCATTCGACGCGCAGATAGTCGCGCAGGAATGCGTCCGCGACGCCGAACTTTCGGGCCTCGTCCACGACGAACCGGTACGCCTCGACCTCCGTCCACCGCTCGACGTAGCTCACGCCGGGAGGCCACAGCTCCGCGCCGCCCTGGCGCTGCAGCACGTGGCAGAGCTCGTGGAAGATGTCGAGAAAGAGCATGAGCGCGGAGCTCTCGCGCAGGTGCTTTTCCCCGATGACGACGCAGTCGGCCTCGGGCGAGACGACCGGCTTCCAGCGCCGTCGGAACGTGGTCGGCATCTCTCTCGGAGCGATGTACATCCAGAGATCCTCGTCGACCAGCTCGACGAGCGTGGACGCGAAGAGCTGCTCCCGCCCGGCCCGGGTGCGGACGAGCCGCTTTGCCGCGGGCAATTGCTCGAGCCCCGGGAACGCGGCGAGCAAGGGATGGCGGCCGAGGGCGAGCGCGCGGTCGACCCGAAACCCCTCGGGTCCGGCCTCGGCGTCCCGCGACGAGGGGGTCAACTTCGCCATCGGGGCGCCAGCACGCCCGGCCAGAGATAAAGGCCGTGACGCACGGCGCGACGCGCCCTTATCTCGACCCCGTTCCTCGACCGACCGTGGCCCCGCGATCGGTCGAGCTCGGACCCATCCGTGGGGCCGCGGTCGGGCAGGCCGAATCGGAGCATGGCGAGACCGGCGTCACGGCCGTGCTCTTCGATCCGCCAGCGCCAACCGTGGCCGACATCCGCGGAGGGGCCACCGCGACCTACGATTCCGCCTCGCTCTCCCTCGACTCGACCTACGGATTCCGATGGGCGCTCTTCCTGACGGGGGGAAGCCTGTTCGGTCTGGACGCCGCGCGCGGGATCCGCACCCGGGTTCTCGAGCTCGGCCGGGGGATCCGACCGTTTGGGAATCCGAACCTCGTCGCTCCGATCTCGGGCGCCGCGCTGTTCGATCTCCCCCGGAAGCGGCAGGTGGTCCCCGACTACCTGCCCCTGGGTTACGAAGCGGCCCGGCGCGCCGGGTCCGGGCG
>JASHUJ010000139.1 GCA_030040035.1 Thermoplasmata archaeon | reverse complement strand
GCGCCGGGCGTGAGTCCGTAAGCGACCGCTTCCGAGCGACTGCCAACGGTGCCCTCGGCCGGCGATGCGTTGAGACTCGGCTGAACGAGGAAGTGGATCGTGACGGATAGCGATCCTTGCTGGACGACGATCGGCGTCGAACCTCCGGGTGCGACGGGAACATGGAACGGGCACGATAGGTTGCCCGCGCCATCGGTCAAACCGGCACACAGGGTCACTGAACCGTTCCAGGTCGCGGCGTAGTTCGCGTCCGCCGCGAAGCCGCTACCCGAGAGGGAACTCGACGACCCCACGGTTCCATTGAGCGGGGAAGCGCTGACGGCCGAAGTGACGTCGAAGCTACTCGACGCCGAACTGACCCCCGCGGTCGCCTGAATGCGATGGGCCCCGTTCGGCGTCGGCGGGACCGCGAACGGGCACGAGAAACTCCCCGAGGAGTTGGTGGCATCGCCCCCGCACTCGAGGGTCGAACTCGTCCAGTTGAGATCGATCGAGTGGGAGGGGACGAAACCGGACACCTCGACCTCGACCGTCGTACCGACGGGGCCAGAGCCGGGGGCGACCGTTAGTTGCGGCTGCACGAACAGAGTGAACAGGTAGAGTTCACTTTCGACGAGCGTGTCGACCGAGGTCGGACCGTATCCCGACGGCGGGACGGCGAACGAGCACTCGAGCGTCCCGTTCGCCGTCGTGTTTCCGGAGCACAGTGTCGCTCCCGAGCTCCAAGAGACCGTGTATGCGACCGCGCCCGGTAGTCCCGTGCCGTTGGCCACGACTCGGGTACCGACCGTCGCGGAGTACACCGTGCTCGAAACGTTGCCCTCGACGCTGAACTGGGCCGATCCGATCAGAGTCGGAGTCCCGTCGGAGATGTACGAGATATCGACGTGGTACTTCCCGGCGGCGACCGCCGGCACGACGAGGGAGAGGGGGATACCGCTCGGAGGTAGCATCCCCCCCGTACTGTTCGACTCGAAGCTGGGGGACCCCGTCGGACAGGCGGCACTGGCGGCCTCGAAACAGTAGTTGTAGTCCGTGTTGGGGGCCAGCCCGCTGCCCGAGATGTTGAGGGAGGTCCCGACCTGACCGATGTCCGGTGTCAGCACCACGCTCGCCCGGGTCACCGTGAAGCCCGCGAAGGCGAGCACCCTCTGATCGAGGGAGACCACCAGATAGTACGAACCCGCACCTTTCGACGGGATCTGGAAGACCGTATTCGACTTGATCGAGCCATTGGTGGCGGATGTGAACGAGCTTCCCGATGAGCAGTACGCGTCGTCGGTCGCCTGGAGGCAGTCCGTGTAAGTAGTCGAGCTTCCGAAGCCATTCCCGCTCAGGGCGACCGTGGTCCCGACGACGCCTGTGTCCGGGTCGATCGAGAACGCCGGTGTCAGATTGAGCGAGACGTTCAGGAGGAAGCTTCCGTGGGTGAGCGTCTGATTGAATGTCACGTTGTATTCGCCTCCCGGATCCGCGGCGACCCGGAAATTGCACGTCACCGAGCCGGAGTCGGGGGTTGTCTTGGGGCACAGCGTGCTCACGTGGTTCCACTGGACGAGGACCGAGTTGGTTCGATTGTAGAAGCCGTTACCAGTGGCGGTCACCGAGTCCCCGACTTGGACCACGTACGTGCTGAGCGTGACGGACGGATGGACGTCCAAGGTCGCGAGCGACGAGACGCCGCCCGCCGTCAAATTCAACACATGATCTCCGCCAAAGGCGGCGGGGACATCGAACGTACAATCGAACGAACCTGAGGCGGTGGTCGTACCCGAGCAGACCGCGAGTGTCGCGTTCCATGCCAGTTGAACCGGAGCCGAGGCGGGGAACCCGCTCGCGTTCGCCTCGATCGAGTTCCCGTAGACCGCCGCCCGAGGGCTCAGGGTCAGATTGGCTCCGACATCGAAGAGCGCACTGGCATTGTTGTACGAGTCGTTCGCCTCTACGGTCACTTCGCCGTGAGGAGAGGCCGGGACCGGAAAGGCGCACGTGAAGTTTCCAAATGCGTCGGCGCTCGTCTCGCCGCTAACACTGCACCCGTCCGGAGGTGGGGCGCCGTCGAATTTCAGCGTGACGCTGCTTCCGGGCGTGAACCCGGTTCCGTTCACGCTGACGTTCGAGCCGACAAGTCCGCCTTGGGGAGTCAGCATTACCGCAGGACGAAGGACTGTGAACGCGGCTGAGGCGTTATCCTCGGGGTCGGAAGCATTCAGCTCGTACGAGCCCGCAATCGCCCCCGGCACCTGAGGACCGCAGGCGAAGTCGCCGGTACCGTTCGTGGCGCATTCCCCGAGCAGCGTGGAGCTGCCCGAGCGGTTGAGGAAGAGTTCGACCTGACCGGACGGAAGGAAACCCGTCCCCGAGACATTGACGAAGGCTCCGACCCGGGCCGAGGAGGGGACCACTGAGATTGCAGGGTCCGGACCACCGGCGCCCGAAAAATGAACGCCGTCGCCCGGGCGAGAGGTCACCGCGCCCAGGGTCCCGGCCCCTCCGGGCGCCGCTGCTGCGGCCAGCGCGCTCCCCGCCAGCAATCCCAAGAGGATGGCGAGCCCGATCGACGTCCGGCGTCGATCGAGTCTGCCTAGGCGATGCATTCGGACGCCGCCGGAGGTCTGCGCACCGCGCGGCATATTGGGGTAATAGGCTCGACGCTCCCATTCGGAGCCGTCAAGTTACGGGCAACGGAGGCACCGACCAGCCGAGGGCGGAGTAGCCGGCGCGATCAATGGCAGCTCCATATCGTCCCCGGGTGGAACCCTCCCCCCCTACGGAGGGCGCCCACGGATGAAATGGGGGTCGACCCCCGATAAATCCTTCCCCGGCTGTTATACGTGCAGACGAAGGCGCATGGGCGGGTTTCCCGCCAGAATAGCGTACCACCAGTCCGAGGTAGTTAGTTATTACACGGGTAAGCGGGTGGTCGCTCGGAGAGGCCAGCGCTCGTCGCGGTACGGCTCGACGTTCGATGGAATCGGATCACCCGCAGAGGGTCGACCCAACGTCGACCAGTGAGAGCGTTGCGCGGCGGGTGCGCAGTCCTGAACCCTCGGGTGAACGAACGGACCCTGGGAGAGAGGCGCCACCGGGGCGAGCTCAATCTCTGCTGCTACTGCTGGGCATTGTGGGAGCCTTCGCGGCTCTCTATTCGGCGATTTGTGAGCTGCGCTACCAAGAATTCTACTCCGCCAACTGGGACCTCGGCATCAACATGCAGATGTTGTGGACGACGACCCATGGCCACCTTCTCTACGAAGCGGGAGATTGGGAGGTCGCGCGCGCGAACAGCTTCCTGTTCGTCCACCCGACCTACGTCGCAATTCCCATGGCACTGGTCTATCAGGTGTGGCCTTTCGCCGGGACGCTGTTCATCGTTCAAGGACTGGCGGTAGCCTCGGCGGCGATCCCGCTGTACCTGATCGGTCGGGACGCAAGGGTGCCCGACGGCGTCCTGTTCGGCGGGCTCGTTGTCTACTTGCTCTCGTTCCCCGTCGTATCCGCTCTCCTGTTCGACTTCCACTGGGAGGCATTTCTCCCGCTCGAGTTCCTCTGTACCTACTACCTCTGGTACCATCGCCACTACTGGCTCGCGCTCGTCCCCGTCCTGGCGGGAATGTTGACGCTCGAGGTCTTTCCCGTCCTGTTGATCGGGGTTGTAGCGTACTTCGGCCTCCCGTACGTGTCCGCGCTGATCCATCAGCCGGCGGAGTCGCTCCGACGAGCTCTCCGACCTCCGCGGCGTTGGCTGCCGTTGGCCGGCCTTCTCGGCGTCGCGATCCTGGGGCACCTAGTCCTGAGCTACATTACGAACCATGTGCTGGCCACGATTACCGGCGCCTCGCCGATTTTTCCGCTGGCGAGCCCGTACACTTGGCTCGGCGTCTACTGGTGGGGGCTGTCGTTGACCGACGTGGGCAGCCGATTGCTCTACTGGCTGCTGCTCCTGGCGGCGTTCGGCTTCCTTCCGCTGCTCGTACGCCAGCGCCTCCTGATCCTGAGCCTGCCGTGGTTCGTCTACTCCGTCGTCATGGTACCGTACGGCGCTTACACGACGGTCGGTTTCCAGTACTCGTTCATCGCCGTCGGCCCCCTCGCGATAGCCTTCGTCGAGGGCCTTTCGATGTTTCGCGGATGGGGCGCATCCGCGGCAACGGCCGGGCGAGCCAAGATTCACCCAGCTCGATGGCTCGGCCTCTTGGTCCCCTTCTTCATCGCCAGTCTGACAGCCTCCCTGGCGCTCATCACAGCCGCGACCCCCGGGCTACTGATCGGCGCGGGCGTGGGTGCGGCCACCCTGGCGCTATTCGTCGCGACGAGTGCTCGGTGGATCGGAAAGGTGCGCCCCGCCGATCGAGAGGCGATGCGCCATCGGTCCTGGAAGCGAGGACCGAGCGTCGTCCGCGGGCTGGCCCTGGGCGCGATCGTGGTGCTCGCGGCCAGCAACCTCGCGATGTCCCCGCTCGACACAGCCAACTTTCGCGGCCCGGGGTACGCCGGCTATTCGTTCGAGTACGCACCGAACCCGGTATATCCGTACCTCTCCCAGGTACTGGATCGGATTCCTGCTGGCGCCCCGATTCTGGCGTCCGACAATCTGTTCCCCTACGTCGCGAACAACGCACGGGCCTATGCCCTCCTCTGGTACCCTGCAACGCCGCCGTACCTTCCGTTCAACTCGTCGAACCTCCCGAAGTATGTCCTGCTGAGCTCCAGCCAATGGTTCGCCATACCGTCGTTCCTCTCGCCGCTGCTCTTCAACCAGAGCGACTACGGGATCGTCGTCCTGCTGTACTCGACTGCTTCCTATCCGGGCTCCGTCTACCTCTTCGAGCTCGGGTATCGTGGGCCACCGAACGTCGTGGAAGTGAGCCCGGTGCTCGCCCAGCGCACGCTGTGCGGACGCGACCTTTCGATCGGCGCCTCGGGGGCGCTGGTGTCGGAATCAAATTCGTCGTGCGGCCAGGTGATCGAGACCGTACCCGCCAGCAATCTATCGGGCACGGGAGACTCGATCTGGTACGGACCCTACCTCACGGTCCTCCCCGGCACGTACACCGTCACGGTTACGCTCAGGGGCGATTTCCCGCACAACACTTCGGGAAACCCGAATGTGGCGATCCTCGACGCGAGCGGTTCGGGTTCGGGATACTGGTACTACCAGGTGATCACGGCGGACGAGATCTCGCTCAGCCATTGGACGAACTTCACCTATCGGTATTCGCTCGTCGAGCCCTACGCGAGCGCGGAGTGGCGGGGCTACGTCTCGGGCGCGACCGTCAATGGAACGTTCGAACCCGGGTTCGTGGAGTTGGACGACATCGAGATCCAATACACCTCGTAGGCCCGCGCGCCGGGACCACCCCACAGAGGAAATACGGGCACGCAGGTGGAGGAGCGAGATCCGACGGTCGAATCACCGCTCGACCCATGACTCCGACAACAGCTCTCGATCCCAAATCCTGCCGACCTCTCGGGAGATGCCGCGAATGATCTCCGTCGTCGTCCCGGCCTATAGTCGCGATCAGTACGTCGCCCAGGCGGTCGCGTCGGTCGAGTCTCAACGCACTCCCGGCGACCGAGTGGAGGTCATTGTCGTCACCAATCTCGACCTTCCCGCCGACCGGTTCTCGGCGTCGGGGGCGCCACCCCGTATCGTGCGCTCCGACGACCCCCGGTTCGGCGGGATGATCTCGGTCGCCATCCGCGAGGCATCCGGGGAGGTCATCGCATTCCTGGACGACGACGACCTGTGGTTCGAGGGCAAGCTCGGCAGGGTCGAGTCGATGTTTTCGGGGCACCCCGACCTCGTCTTCTATCACAATCAATCCCGGCCGATCGATGCTCGGGGCATGTCCTTGCAGGTCTCCCTGGACGCGCCCGGCCGGCGCGCTCACCGACCCCACGAGGCCAGCGTGTTCGCGGCAGCGCGAGCCTCCTATGCGGACATCCGCCGCGCCGTCCTCTGGGGCATGGACACGAACCACAGCAGCATGGCCATCCGCCGGACGGTCCTGCTCGAGAATCTCGACATTCTCCAGCGGATACAGAAAAGCGCCGACTCGTTCATGTTCTACGCGGCCCTCGCGAGTGGCGGTGCGGTCGCGGAGGACCCACGGCCCCTTACCGGCTATCGAGTTCACGGCGAGAACTCGATGCTTCACCAACAGCGCACGGGGGACGAACCATCAAGATTCTTCGAGAAGGTCTACGAGCTCAATTCCACCTACCACGCCGACCATCAGCTGCTCCAAGGACTCCACGGGGGCGCTCTCCCGGCCAACGTCCAAAGGGCCTTGGAGTGCCAGCTCGCCGAAGATCAGATCCATCTCGACTTCTTCTCGCGGGAAACCCGCAGGGCCGCGCTCGCCCGACACGTGGTGGACTACGTCCGATCAACCTCGACCAGCGATCTACCGTACTCGGTCATCCTCTCAATCTACGGGCTCGTGAATGTCGTGTCCCACCGGGCAACGGAGTCCATCTACGGCTCTTGGGCGCTTTCTCGCCACCTCAGTTGAGCCGAGCGGGCCCAGCCACGGCGGCGACAGGGCCTCGTCTTTCAGCCAAGGGCACGGATCGCGCTAATCGTCGCGTTTGGACGCGGCCGTACTGGGATCGGCGGGGGGAGCCGTCTCTTCCTGACGGCGCAATCCGGTGAGATGAAGGACGGCCAGGATCACGGCGTTCAGCAGCCCCTTCCAGGACGTGTAGACTTCCAAGTGACGATTGGGATGAACGAGGGAAAGGGGAGAGTCGGGCCACATCGGCCCAGGTAGCGCAGCTCGAAGCCGCCCGTCGACCTCGCTTCCCGTTCGCACGTACAGCACGAGATTCTGCCGATAGTAGTAGGGCACCCGGGCATCGTTCCAGAGTCGAGGTCGTAGGCAGTCGATCGCGTGGAATCCCTGGCCCTGGAAGAGGCGAAACCAATAGGGGGGCCACCGCTCGGTCACGTGGTGCTCGCCTCCTTGAAACGGGATCGCGGCCGAAAAGAGCACGAGATCCGAGTGCCGGACCAGGCTCTCGATCAGGGTCCGCGAGACCGCGCTCGGTAGGTGTTCTGCCACTTCGGTACACACCACCAGGTCGAAGCGTCGGCCCAGGTCGAGCGGGCGTGAGAGATCCCGGAGCTCGAGTTCGCTCGAATCGATTTTCAGCGCACGGCGATCGACCCAACCGCCTTCTACGCCGGTGATGTGCGTGACCCCAGCCGCCCGAAAGGCCGCGAGAAGACGTCCGGTCCCGCACCCCACATCCAAGACGCTGCTCGGACGGCAGAGGGCAACGATGAGGGGAGCGAGCACGTTCGCCGCATTCGCCAACTCCCGATCTTCGTGCTCGAAGAAGGAAGGCGAGTACGTTGACGGACCGTCCATCGGAAGCGACCACCCCTACCCCTCTCTAACACTTTCCGCGGCACAGGCACGCACCAGGATCGGACCTACGGAGTAGGCGTACGGAACTCGAGAGAGGGGTCGCGATCCCACCGCCGAGTCGCTTCCTGATCAGTTCTCGCTCGGAGTCTGGGCGAGCAGCTCGTCGAGCGCCCCCTCGACCCGTTCGTAGAAGCGCTCCGGGGTGAACTGTTTGCTGAGCTCGAGGGAACGCAGGGCTTGGGCCCGGAGGGTGTCGGGATTGCTCAGGGACTTGAGGGTCCGGATCCAGTCTCCCGGAACGTCGACGGCGTGCACGATCCCGGTGTTGCCCAGAATCTCGACGAAGGGAGGGATCCGATTAGCCACGATGGGGATCCCGAATGCGAGCGCCTCGATGATGGGGCGACCAAAGCCTTCGTGTAGGCTGGGATAGACCAGGACGTCGCACTCCTCGTACATCGCGGCCGCCGACGGCACGCGCTGGATCACTCGCACGTTGTGTAATCCGAGGTGACCGATGCGGGAGAGGGTCGACGAGCGAAGGGGCGAGAGCAGCGTGAAGGAGTACTGCGTGCCGTCGGGCGCCCCGTCAAGTGCGTGGGCGAGATCAAGCACGAAGTCCACGTTCTTGAACGGGCGGTCGGTGCCTACGTACAGGATGCGGAGCGACCGAGTCTTGGCCACGCGAGCGACCGAACGTGCCACGTGGTCGGGGTGGAAACCCAGCCCGTGGGTGTACGGGACGACCCGCATCCGGCTCGGATCGACTCCATGAGCCGCCAGCTGGCCCCGCATGGCACCCGTCGAAACGATGATCCCGGTCATCTGACGAAGCTTGGGGATGATCGTGTAGAACATCAACCGGGCGTCGGTCCGGTCGGCGTATTCGGTGAGCGGCAGGAGATCGTGGACGAGCACGATCCGACGGGCGTGCGTGCCCCCGATATAGGCGAGGCTCGGATCGCCCAGCAGGATCATGTCCTCGGGGATCCGCCGCAGTCGGCGCGGGAAGACCAACAGCCGGTTGAGTCCGAGCTCGACCGACTCCAGCGACAGGCCCGCCCCGGCGATCCGGACCTCGTCCCGGCGGACGGACGAGTTCATTCCGCGATCCGCGCACTGATACCAGCGGACCGGCAGGCCCATGCGCTCGAAAGCCTCGAGGTACGGGACCACGCTGAGGGTGACCCCACTGAACCGACCCGAACCGTTTACGATCGCCACGCTTGACGGCCTTCCCATCGGTCTCCCTCCCGAGCTCCCCCGGTTCAACTCGGCGGTAAGTGGCGCCAAGGCCCCCAGGGTCCGGTCATTCAAAGAGTCCCCGGACCCCCGCTTCGAAATGGTCGTACGAGAACATCTGTGCCCGATCCAGAGCGGCGTTCGCGGCCGATCGGTATGCGGAAATTCGACCCCATTGCCGGATCCGATTCGCCCACGATGTGCGGTCGCTTACCGGGACGAGCGCGCCTCCCGCGCCGACCACCTCCCGGAGGGGTTCGATGTCGTTGGCGATCACCGGCAGGCCGTGCGACATGGCCTCGAGCAAGGGGAGTCCGAACCCCTCATGCAGCGAAGGGAAGGCCAGGATGTCCGAGCTCCAATAGAACTCCTCTACCTCCGGCACCCACGAAACGACCGTCAGGTTCGACCGTTCGCACGCATCGAGTTCCGCCTGGAGGCCTGGCCCGACTCGCGAGACAAGGACGAATCGGAACTTCGGGTCGGAGTCGCTCTCCAGCTCCTTCGCGAGATCGAGGAAGAATCGAAGGTTCTTGTACGGTCGATCGGTCGCCACATACAGCACGGTCAGTTCCTGATCGGTCTCGAGACGATCGGCCGTCAGGGGTAGGTGCTTCTCCCCCACTTGCCGGCTGACCTCGGCGTGGGGCGGCACCACGTAGATCTTCTGCCGCGGGAGCCCCATGCGCTCGAGCTGGTCGCGCAGGAACTCGGTGTGCGCCACCAGCCGATCAGCTCGGTCGAGCCGGTCGCTGGCGTAGCGGTACATCCATCGCGCGCTCGGTCGGTCCGAGAACGCCGTGAGATGTCGAAAGTCATGGACGCAAAGGAGCGAGCGTCGCCGGTCCGAACGTCCGATCAGCGGGACGAAGGTCGGGTCTCCGAGGAAGATCCAATCACTCTTGCGGCGCGCGAATATTCGCGGAAACGTAACGAACCGGTTATATCCCTGCTCGAGCGCCGGAATCGGAAGCTGAGACCCCCAGACGTTCTCGCCACCGCGGAAGCGGCCGTCCGAGTTGCTGGGATCGATACACTCGATCCATCGGCCGCCGAAGCCAATCCGGTTCGCCGCCTCGAAGACCTGGAAGTTCACGCGGAAGATTCCATCGGTCTCCCGCGAGCCATTGACGAAATCGATCGACGGCATCGGACGAGTGGGTGGATCGGACGCGCTCAGTCGGGTCACCTCGCGCGTGACGATTCTCGCTCCTCGGATGTGGGGACCCGTGCACGGACCACGCCCGGGACTCGACTCCGGGCGCGAGTCGATCCGCTGTCCCCGCTCCGGTCTCGCGGGGACGCCTGCTCTCGATAGATATAAGTGGTCTCTCGGGCCCCTCCGCTCTGCCTTCGATGACCGGCGGGCCAGACGAAGGGGTCCCGATTGCGATCGACCCATCCGGCACGGTCGGGATCACCCCGCGCGTCGTCGCGACGAAGTCGGAACCCGTCCCGGTGGCGGATCGGTTCGGACTGGCGGTCATCGCAGCGACGTTCGTCGCGGTGTTCACCTATCTCGGGTACCTGCGATTCGCCAACTTCTACACGGCGAACTGGGATCTCGGAATCAATCAGCAGATGCTATGGACTGCCGCTCACGGGCGGTTGCTGTACGAGACCGGAGACGCCCAATTCTACAACGTCCATTCCTTCCTCCAGGTACACTCGACCTACGTCGCCTTCCTAGCGGTACCGCTCTATGCCGCCCTACCGTACCCGACCACCCTGTTCGCGTTGCAGGCGGGAGCGTTCGTCGCGTCGATCTTCCCACTCTATCTCATCGCCCGCCGGGCCGCGCTCAGCCGGCTCTTCGCGTACCTCGTGATCGGGATGTTTCTCACCTCCTTCGCTGTGATATCGGGGCTGCTGTACGATTTTCACTGGGAGTCGTTCCTGCCGCTCGAATTTCTCACGTTCTACTATCTGTACACCTCGGGACGTCGCGCGTGGAGCCTGCTGCCCCTCGCCTTCGGGGTGCTGACGCTCGAGGTCTTCCCCTTCCTCATTGTCGGAGCCGGGCTCCTCTTCGGAGTGGAGCGACTCGAGCTAATCGGACCTCGGCCCCGGCGCCTATTCGGGGACCGGGAGGTCCGTCTCGCGGCCGCGCTCGTCATTGGTATGGCGATCGTGTACGTCGCGATCCGTCTCCTTCAATATCTCGTCGTCCCGGCGCTCGCGGGGTTTCCGGCGACCTCGGGCCAACTCGCGAGCGGGATCAGCAGCCCCTTCGCCATCAGCGCGACAGTCAACAGCCTGAACCTCTCGACGAACTACTGGCTCCTGCTCTTGGCCTCGTTCGCCTTCTTGCCCTTGCTCGCCCCCCGCTTGCTGCTGCTGAGCGTGCCGTGGTTCGTCTACTCGTTCTTCCTGACGCCCTTCTACTCTAGCCAGTTCGGCAACCAGTACGCGCTGGTCGCAATCGCGACCCTTTCGGTCGCTCTGATCTTCGGCGTAGCGCGGGTCCAGAGTCTCGCCCTGACAGATCGCTCTCAGCGACTTCTTACCTTCACGCTCGTGGCCGCGGGCTTCATTCTCTTTGTAGCAGCGGTCGGATGGTCGCGGGCACTACTCTCGCGGTCCGTACCGCTGGGGCTGCGAGTCCTGATAGTGGTCCTCCCGGTGGTCGTCGTGATCCTCGCGTGGCTCAACCCTCTTCGTCGTTGGAGGGACCGACCCCTCGTACCCCCGCTCCACCGGACCGGCTGGAAACGCCCGCAGGTCCAGGCGGGAGTCGTTGGCGCGATCCTCGCTGTGTTCATCGGATTCAACCTCGTCATGTCCCCGGTCAATACGGTCAATTTTCAGGCGACGCAATACCCCGGGTACTGGCTGAGCTATAGCGCGAATCCGGCCGCCGCCGATATGGGCTGGCTGACCGGAAAGATTCCCCACGACTCGATCGTCCTGGCCTCGGACTTCCTGTTTCCCTACGTCGCGAATAATCCCAACGCGTGGGCGATCCCTTGGTTCCCGTTCACGTCGGATCAGGCTCCACCTTACTTCCCCTTCTCGGGCACCTACCTGCCTACCTACGTGCTCATCGATGAGTCCGATTGGACGAATTTGCCGTGCGTCATCGCGGCCGATCTCCTTAACAGCTCGATCTACGGGTTGAAGGCGTACATCTACTCCACCGGCTACCTCGGAACGATCTCGCTCTACGAGCTCGGCTTCTCGGGCGCCCCCGCGGCCCGCTATGTCAGCACACCCCCTCCGGTCCGCTACTACACCGCCGCAAACCTCAGCCTGGGTCCCGCGGGGGAGGTTCGCTC
>JASHUJ010000138.1 GCA_030040035.1 Thermoplasmata archaeon | reverse complement strand
TCGTACACCGTCTTCCGTCCCGATCGCCTCCCGGGGGTCGACTTGGGCCGTCTCGCCCGACGCCCGCGCACGGTGCGGGTGCTGCTGGAGAACCTCCTGCGACATTTCGACCCGGGCCGGAGCTCGGTCGCACCGATCGTCGCGCTCGCCCAGGGAGATCCGGTGCCGGAACAGACCGAGTTCGCCTACTACCCGGAGCGGATCCTGTTGCAGGACTTCACGGGGATCCCGGTCATCGTCGACCTCTCGACCTTGCGCAGCGCCGCAGCGAGCGCCGGGACGGATGCGGACCGGGTGAATCCCGTCGTCCCGGTCGATCTGATCATCGACCACTCGGTCCAGGTCGACAGCTTCGGGAGTCCCCGGTCGTTGGTCGTGAACCTCGACCGGGAGTACGAGCGCAACCGGGAGCGCTACCGATTCCTGCGGTGGTCGAAGGGCGCCTACCGCGGCGTCCGCATCGTGCCGCCGGGGAACGGCATCTGCCACCAGGTGAATCTCGAGTATCTCGCGAGCGTGATCTCGTCCCGGTCGGTCGACGGTCAGGAGATCGCGTTCCCGGACACCCTGATCGGCACGGACTCCCACACGACGATGGTCAACGGGCTCTCGGTGCTGGGCTGGGGCGTCGGCGGGATCGAGGCGGAGGCCGTGATGCTGGGGGAGCCGTACTTCCTCGGCCGGCCGTACGTCGTCGGCGTCGAGCTCACTGGAGAGCTTCCCGAAGGGGCGACGGCCACCGACCTGGTCCTCACGATCACACGTCGGTTGCGGGAGAAGGGCGTCGTCGACCAGTTCGTCGAGTTCTTCGGCCCGGGCCTCGCGCACCTGTCGGTCCCCGACCGCGCCACGGTCTCGAACATGTGCCCGGAGTACGGCGCGACTGCGGCGTACTTCCCGATCGACGAAGCGACGATCGCCTACTTGCGCAGCACCGGCCGGCCCGCCCCGCAGCTCGCGCGGGTCGAGGGCTATGCGCGCGCGCTGGGCCTGTGGGGGTCCCCCGCGCCCGGTGCGCTGGACTACGACGAGGTCCTGCGGATCGATCTGGCCGAGATCGTGCCGACCCTCTCGGGTCCCCGGAACCCCGAGGAGAGCGTCGCCCTCTCGAGCGTGCCGGCGCTCTTCCAGCAGTCGCTCGAGTCCTACCGGGCTTCGCACCCTCGCGGATCCGATGGAGCGACCGCCCCGGCGTATCCCTCCGACGATCCGCTGCACCCGTACAACGGCCAGCGGGACCGCGCTCCCACCGGGACCCTCGACGCCGCTGCACCCGCGGTCGAGGACGGCTCGGTCGTCATCGCGGCGATCACGAGCTGCACGAACACCTCGAACCCGTCCGTGATGGTCGGGGCGGGATTGATCGCGAAGCGCGCGACCGAGCTCGGGCTCACCGTGCCGCCGCACGTCAAGACGTCGCTCGCACCGGGCTCGAAGGTCGTGACCTCGTACCTCGAGAAGGCGGGGCTGCTCCCGTACCTCGATCGCCTCGGGTTCGAGGTCGTGGGCTACGGATGCACGACGTGCATCGGGAACTCCGGGCCCCTGCCGCCGGCGATCGACCGGAAGGTCCGGGCGGACGATCTGTACGTCGCGGCCGTGCTGAGCGGCAACCGGAACTTCGAGGCGCGCATCCACAATCTCGTGCGGGCGAACTATCTCGCCTCGCCGATGCTCGTGGTCGCCTACGCCCTCGCCGGTCGGATGAACGTCGACCTGACCCGGGAGCCGCTCGGTCGCGGCTCGGACGGGCGCCCGGTCTACCTGCGGGACCTGTGGCCCTCGAGCGAGGAGATCCGTCGGCTGGTCGACGCGAGCCTCGATGCCGGGATGTTTCAGGAGAAGTACCGGGCGATCGAGATCGGCGACGCGCACTGGGAGTCCCTCGACCCGCCGACGGGGAGCGGGTACCCCTGGTCGAGCAAGTCGACGTACCTCGCGGAGGCGCCGTACCTCCGCCTGCCCCCACCGCTCCTGCCGCGGGACGGGATCCTCGTTCGGGGCGCGCGGGTGCTCGCGCTCCTGGGGGACCAGGTCTCGACCGATCACATCTCTCCCGCCGGAGAGATCCCCGAGGACACGCCGGCGGGCCAGTACCTGCGTGCGCACGGCGTCCCGACCGCGGAGTTCAACACGTACGGCTCCCGACGCGGGCACCACGAGGTCCTGATCCGGGGCACGTTCGCGAACGTGCGGCTCAAGAACCAGCTCGTCGCGCCCCGGGAGGGAGGCTACACGGTCCACCTCCCGAGCGGGACGACCACGACGATCTTCGAGGCGTCCGAGCGGTACCGCGCCGAGGGGACCCCACTCCTCGTCGTCGCCGGCCGGAACTACGGCCAGGGGAGCTCCCGCGACTGGGCCGCGAAGGGCCCGCGTCTCCTCGGCGTCGGGGCGGTGATCGCCGAGAGCTTCGAGCGGATCCATCGCTCGAACCTCGTCCAGATGGGCGTGCTGCCGCTCGCGTTCCGACCGGGCGAAGGCGCTCGGAAGCTCGGCCTCACCGGGCACGAGACGTACGAGCTCGCCCTGGCCGCCGGCGCGGAGCTCGGTCCGGGAGCGACGGTCCGCGTGACGGCGACCGATGCGACGGGTCAGCACCGCACGTTCGACACCGTGACGCGGCTCCAGTCTCCGACCGAGGTCGAGTACTATCGCGCCGGCGGCGTGCTGCCGTACGTCATGCACCACCGCTTCGGGACGTGAGGTCCTCGCTGGGCGGGGACGAGGGCGAACTCGGGACCCGGCGCCAGGTCGCGAGCGCTTCGACTCGACGGTAGGTGATCGTCCGGTCCCCGATCTCGCCCCGGGCGTGGACGACCGCGCGGCGCAGCACGTCGGGTGGGACATTGAGCGTGTGACGGCTGGCGCGCCGCTCGATCATGTCGAGGCGTCGCTGGAGCGGCTCGGTGACCTCCTGATCGCTCAGGACGACCAGCTCGTCCGGCGGAAGCTCGGTCAGCAGCGTCCGCTCCCGGGCGCGCGGACCGCCGTCGCGTTCGGGCACGGGAAAGCCCTCCTGCGCAAGGTACCGGTAGACGAGGCGGCGCGGATCGTGCCCGCCGCCCTCGGGCCCGCTTCGCCGTCGATCCCCCGGGGGGTGGACGAGCGCGAGGGCGCCGCCTCGCCCGACCCGGATCGCCTCCGTAAGTGCGGCCGGCGCGCGCTCGAGCAGATGGAGGACGTGGACGAACAGCGCCCCGTCGAAGGTCCCGTCGGCGAAGGGGAGCCGGTAGGCATTCCCGCGCACGAGCCGGGGGAGTCGCTTTCCCCGGGCGATGGCCAGCATTCGGCGCGA
>JASHUJ010000137.1 GCA_030040035.1 Thermoplasmata archaeon | reverse complement strand
GGCCGGCCGATCCGGGCCGCGGCGATCGGCTGCTCGGCCGCCGACGCGACGCGGCTCCTCCACCGGACAACGGTCCGCGGCCACTGGCCGGAGCCCCTCCGGCTCGCGCACCTCGTGGCGTCCGCGGGCGCGCCCGGCCCGGACCGGCGGCGGCGCACGTTTAAGGGGACGGCCTCGCATCCCCGTTCGGGCCTGTAGCTTAGCCTGGACAAAGTACTGGCCTTCTAAGCCAGCAAACTCGGGTTCAAAGGTCCGGTCCGCCGTGCGCGGACCGGGCGGAAACTCCCGACAGGCCCGCCCCCGAAGCGGACGGTCACGTCGTCGCGACCTTCGCCGAGCAGTCGGCGCAGAGGATCGTCTTCGGTCCCTCAGGCAGCGGCGACCCGCAGAGCGGACATGTCGCACGCGCGTCCGCCGCCGCCAGGAGCTCCTGGACGCTCGTGCGCAGGGCGGGATCCGCTCCGCCGGCCGGCGCCGGGGCGCGCTCCGCCCGCGGGCCGCCCGCCGGAAGGAACGCCTCGGTCCGCGGCCGGTAGATCCCGGTCCGGTGATCGAAGCTGAGCAACTGGCGCGCGACCAGGCCCTGGAGGGCGGAGTCGACGAGCTCGCGTCCTCCGCCGAAGATGTGGGCGAGCTCGACCGCGGTGAGACCGGGCGACTCGACGACGACCTCGAGGGCCCGGGCGGCGAGGAGCGAGAGGTCCCCGCGCGCGACCATCCGGTCGAGTCCCCAGCTCATCCGGGACGTGCGACGGACCCGACGCGCGATCGGGAGGCGCCCGGCCCGAGGGTCCGCGAGCAGCGTGTTGCGGATGAGGTCGAACTCGTACGAAGTCCGTTCGGCGGAGAAGTACAGCAGGATCGACACGCAGAACGGCAGCAACCCCTGGTGTCGGCACGCCGCGATCCCCTGGTCCACGGTGCCGAAGAGTCCCTCGAGCTGGACCCGCTGGCCGCCCGACGCGGCGCGGTCCATGTCCGAGCGGGACCGCGGCAGGTAGTGCTCGCGGAGGAGGAAGCGGCCGATCGCCCGCACCGGTGGCCCGGGCACGAGCGGATGGAACTCGGCCGAACCGTCGGCGCGCAGCACGATCCGCTCGAACGGCTGCAGGAACTCCCAAGCGAGCCCCGGCTCGGGCGGAGGGTCCAGTCGGATCTCGAAGTCCGCGATCGCGGCCTCGGGCTCGGCGAGCAGATCGAAGAGATTGGAGTATTCCTTCCCGTCGACCGAGAGGACGAACGCCCCGATCGGGGCCCGTCGCCGGCTCAGGAACTCCTCGTACGCCCGGGCGAGGGCGCGTTCGGAGTACGCGTCGTGCCGCTCGCCGCCGAACCGTCGGGCGAGCGCGTCGAGCTCAGACAGGGGTACCGGGGACGGGGCCAGCACGTTCGCTACCAAGCAGCGAATAGAGGGAGATAAAGCGACGGGCGGTCATCTCGAGCGACGCGTGGTCCCGGACGAATTGGGAGGCCCGGCGCCCGACGGCCTGCCGGACATCCGGTTGCCCAGCGAGCTCGCGGAGGGCGGAGCCGAGGGCGCCGGGTTCGAGCATCGGCACCCGTCGGCCGGTGACGCCATCGTCCACGATCTCCGCCGGACCGCCGGAGTCGGGGGCGACGACCATCGAGCCGCACGCCATCGCCTCGAGCAACGCCACGCTCGACGTGTCGCTCGTGGAGGGGAGCACGAAGAGGTCGGTCTGCGCGAGCAGCGCGGCCTTCTCCTCCTCGACGACCGGTCCGACGTAGCGGACGCGCCGCCCGAGCCGAGGGTCGCTCGCGATGCGTTGCCGAACGCTGGGCTCCTCGGGTCCCGTCCCCGCCACGATCGCGACGAGATCCGACCGTCCGTCGGTCTCCGCGACCGCATCGAGGAACCGGTGCACGCCCTTGTCCACCGTCAGTCGGCCCAGGAACGTCGCGAGCGGACCGTCCGGAAGCCCGCAGCGCGCGCGCCAGTCCGGCACTCGACTGTCCGGGCGGAACCGGCGCGCGTCGATCCCGTTCGGGATGACCTCGACCGGACGGCGGAACGGCTTGCGCGCGCCCGCGAGGAGTGCGTCGCGGGCCGCGGCCGTCGGGGTCGTGGTCACATCGCAGCGGAAGTACGTGCCGAGGTTGTACCACCAGGCGACGCGGAAGAAGAACGGAACCAGGAACTTGCTCGGCACGCTGCCCTGCATCTCCTTGATGTTCGTGTGGAACGTTCCGACGAGCGGCCGGTGGAACCGCCGCGACATGAGGAACGCGAGCGTTCCGAGCATGCCGGGCGTGTGCAAGTGGATCACGTCCGCGTCGCGCGCGCTCCAATCGCCCCGCGGCGCTCCGAACGGGAACACCGGCCAGTGGTACTGGCCGTACAGCGGCACGGGCACCGAACGCACCCGCCGGACGTGGACGCCGTCCACCCAATCCTCCGACGGGGGCGCACCGCGCAACGTGTTCGGTGCGATCACCCGCACGGAGTGACCCAGCCGAACGAGGGTACGGGCGAGACCGCTGGTCATCGCGGCCACGCCGTCCTGCATCGGCGGGTACGAGTCGGTGTAGAACTGGATCTCCATCGACAGCCGTGAGCAGGGGGGGCCCCTCCTCCTAAAGTTACCGTTCGTAGGTATACGCCACCCATGGGCCGCGCCGGAACTCTTCCGGGACTCTCCAGCTTCGAGCGTGCGACGCGCCGCCTCCTCCGTCGGGCCCGGATCCCGGGCCTGTCGATCGGCCTGCGGACGGGGGATCGGACCGTGCTCGCCCGCGGGTACGGCTTCCGCGATCGCGCGCGCCGTCTGCCGGCGACCGGGCGAACGGTCTACGGGATCGCGTCGATGACGAAGTCGTTCACCGCCCTCGCCATCCTGCGCTTGGCCGAGGACGGGGCGCTTCGGGTCCAGGACCCGGTCCTCCGGCATTTGCCCGAATTCCGGACCCCCGACCCCCGCTCCACGGCGCGGATCCGACTGCACCATTTCCTCACCCACTCGTCCGGCCTGCCTCCCCTGCCGTCGATCTACTACACGTCGGGTCGAAGCATCGCGCGCGATCCTCCGTACGACCCGCGGGTCGCCCGGCGGGTCGGCATCGATCCGGACCACCCCCCCATCGACACGTACGAGGGCCTGATGGACTACTTCGCTCGGGAGCGGTATCGGCTCCTCGGACCCCCGGGCCAGTTCTTCAGCTACTCGAACGAGGGGTTCGGCCTTCTCGGCGCGGTCATCGAGCGCGCGAGCGGACGAACCTACGAGTCGTACCTCGAAGAAGCGATCTTCCGCCCCGCCGGGATGCGGTCGACGACCTTCGACACGGGGATCATGCGACGCGCGCCGGAGGTGACGACGCTCTACTCGCCGAACTGGCGCACGCGACGGGGGCCCCCGGTCGCTTCCGAGGAGTGGTGGGAGGATACCTGCCTCCGGGCCGCCGGAGCGCTGCGGACGAACATCGACGACCTCCTGCGGTACGTCGAGCTGTACGTTCGCGACGGCCGGGTCGGTCGCGAGCGGATCGTCTCCCGGGCCAGTCTCGCCCAGATGCTGACGCCGCACATCGAGATCCAGCCCGGCCTCGGGTACGGGTACGGCATCGTGGTCCGACCCGACTACCACGGTCATCGGCTCGCCTTCCACGACGGCGGCCTCAAGGGCGTGAGCTCCGAGTTCGCGGTCGTTCCGAAGCGGGGAGTGGCGGGGGCGGTGCTCGCGAACGCGGAACAGGTCCCGGCGGCCCTCGCCCTCCGGGACGGGATCAATCGACTGCTCGGCCTCGATCCCGCGACGCCGTTCATCGACGTGCCCCGAGCGATCGGTACGGCCCGGCATCGGCTCGAGTACGGGGGTTGGTACTGCTCCGGGGAGGGGATCTGGGCCCGGGTGACGCCCCGGGCCCGGTTCCTCCGACTCGATTTCCGGGGCATCGAAGCGATCGAACAGGGCCTGAAGCTCTGGCCCCACGGCCGGGACGCGTTCCTCGTGCGTCGCGGGGGCCAGCGGGCCTGGATTCCCTTCCTGCGGGACCGCCGGGGCCGGATCGACGCGATCCACCTCGGGTGGCGCGTCGTGCGTCGCCGCGACCCGCGGACCCTCCAGCGAGCCCGCGCGGGCCGGATGATCTGGTGAATCCCGGGGACTACACGACGGTCGCGAACGCCCGCTCGAGCTGGCTCATCTCCTTGACGTCGAGCGAGCGCCGGTCGAACGAGATGACGAGCGCGGAGCCGGTCTCCTCGACCTGGGTCACGAGCCAGTGCACGAACTTGAGCGTCGTGTCGAGCGAGTACTCGGAGACGAGGAACTCGAGCGCGTCGACGTAGACGAGCGCGCCTCCCTCGCTCTCGGTCGGCTCGCGGAGCCGGCCCCCGATCTCGCCCGGCGAGAGCCGTTTCCCCCCGTCCGCATCGGAGGCGCCGCCCGCCGCGACGACGAGCTCGAGCCGGCGGTTCGCGGGGAGTCCCGGGACGTCGGGCGGCCGTTGCGAGACGAGGACGACGCGGGGAAAGGCGAGCGCGTTCGCGCGCAGGACCTCGAGCGCCCGGGCCGGCCGCTCCTCCCGGACGAGCAGCGTCCTCCCGGGGCTCACCGGGGCGCCGGCGGCGCCCGACGCGCCAGCCCCCTCGGTCCCGCTCCGCCCCGGCTGCGGCGAACGGAAGAGGGAGTTCCACGCCGGACGTCGGGGGGGCGCGAGCAGCCCCTTCCGCTTCACCTCGACCTCCTCGGGAAGTCGCGCGAGCCGGCTCTCGGCCAGCATCCGGAGCTCCTGGGCGGTGTGCCCGCGGGCCGCGTGCTGGAGAAGCTCGCGCAGCGCGCTCCGCACGCCCTCTTCGTACCCGGCCGCGTAGGCGTGGGCGAACTCCTCGTCGGCCGGGGGTTCGTCCGCCGGCGGGGGGCTCCGGTCCGGTCGCTCGGGGGCGCTCACGCCGGCGCTCGGTCCCGGGCCCCGATCTCCTCGGTCCGCACCGCCGCGGCCGGTCCGCGCGGCGGGGCGGCGGGCTCCGGGTCCTCGCTCGGGGCGAACTTGTAGCCGTAGTGGATGACGCCCGCCCGTCCCTCCTCGCGGAGCTTGCGGAACGTCGCGTGCACCTTGAGCCCGATCGAGACCTCGTCCGGAGTGACGTCGACGACCTGCCCCGTGAGCACCGGTCCCTCGCGCGTCTTCACGAGGGCGAGCACGTACGGGACCTGCATCTCGAACCCCTCCGCCGGCTCGTGGACCACGGTGTAGGAGAGCACTTCGCCGTCGCCGGAAAGCTGGAACGGCACCATCTTCTCGATCGATTGCCGGTGGGCCGGACACTCGGGGCAGACGAGCCGGGGCGGGAAGTAGACCGTCCCGCAGTTCGTGCACTTCGATCCGCCGAGGTTGTAGCGTCGGGGCGTCTCGCGCCAGAAGCGGGCGATCGACATCGGATCCTCCTAGTTCGCCCTCTCGAGGAGATGGACGACGCTCGTCGCACCGGTGCCTCCGACGTCGTGGGCGAGCCCGAGCGTCGGGTGGGGGACCTGCCGGTCCTTCGCGTCGCCCCGCAGCTGCCGGACGATCTCGGCGACCTGGGCGACACCGACCGCGCCGAACGGCCGGCCCTGGGCCTTGAGGCCCCCCGACGGATTCACGGTGAGGCTCCCGCCCCCGGAGAACTGGCCGGTGGCGAACTCCGGGCCGGCCCGGCCCTTCTCGACGAACCCGAGGTCCTCGAGGGAGACGAGGGCGCTGATCGTGTACGCGTCGTGGATCTCCGCGACGCCGACGTCCCGGGGGCTGCGTCGCGCCCGCGCGAACGCGGCGCGCGCGGCCGCGACGGTCCCGTTGAGCCGCGTCAGTTCCGCGCGGTGCTGGAGAGCCATCGTGTCGCACGCGACCTCGCTCGCCGCGATGCGGATCGGCGTGTCCGTGTGCTCTCGGGCGGTCTCGAGCGGGCCGAGGACCACGGCCGCCGCGCCGTCCGAGAACGGGGCGCAATCGAGCATCCCGAGGGGTTCCGCGATCGGCCCCGCGCCGAGGACCTGCTCGAGCGTGAGCTTGTTGCGAAAGTGCGCGTTCGGGTTCTTCGACCCCATCTGATGGTCGTGGACGGCGACCTGCGCGAGCTGTTCGCGCGTCGTGCCGTAGAGGTGCATGTGGCGCCGAGCGACCAGCGCCCAGAGCGCCGGCAGCGTCGCGCCGAAGACCGCCTCCCATTCGTGGTCGGCGGTCGCGCCCGTGATCGCGGTCGCCTGCTCGTCCGGTACGTCCGTGAGCTTCTCCGCCCCGCCGACGACGACGTAGTCGTAGACGCCGCTCGCCACCGCGAGATAGCCCTGGTGGAGCGCGAGCGAGCCCGACGCACCGCCGCCCTCGACCCGGACCCCGGGGAGATGCCGACGGGCGAGTCCAGCGTAGTCGAGGATGAGCGGGGCGATGTGCTCCTGGTCGATCAGCGAGCCCGACGCCATGTTGCCGAGGTAGAGGCCGTCGAGATCGCTCGACGAGAGCTTCGCATCGACGAGCGCCTGGAGACCGGCCTCGATGCCGATCTCTCGGAACGAGCGGTCCCACAGCTCCCCGAACTTCGTCTGGCCCACCCCCAGGACCGCGACGTCGCGCATCGTCAGGCCTCCCCCATGTGGATCTTGCCGCGGTACTTCGCGTAGACCGCGTACGAGAGCTCGACCCCGTGGTCGAGGTACCACTGGACCGGTCGACCGAACGAACGGTCGTAGCGCGCGAGCTCGTCGGTCGTCTCGAGGTCGAACGCGTCCGAGCCGGCGCCCGAACCGTACCCGACGACGAGCACGCGCTCGCCGGGCGCGGCGTGGTCGAGGACGTTCGCGAGCCCGAGAAGGGCCGCGCCCGAGTACGTGTTCCCGATGTACGGGGTCACGAGCCCGTACTTCATCTGGGCGTCGGAGAAGCCGAGCTGCTTGCCCACCCGCTGCGGGAACTTCCCGTTCGGTTGGTGGAAGACGACGTGGCGGTAGTCCTTCGGCTCGGTGCCGGCCGCCTCCATGATCCGGTGCGCGCACTCGGTCACGTGCCGGAAGTACGCCGGTTCGCCCGTGAAGCGACCGCTGTGGCTCGGGTATCGCTGGCCCTCGCGACGCCAGAAGTCCGGCGTGTCCGTCGTGTACGACACGGTGTGGTGGACCTTGCTGATGACATGGTCCCGGCCGACGACGAAGGCCGCGCCGCCGGCGCTGGCGGAGTACTCGAGCGCGTCGCCCGGCGCCCCCTGCGAGGTGTCCGTGCCGATCGCGACCCCGTAGCGGATCATCTGGGCCCCGACGAGCCCGAGGCACGTCTGGATCGCCGCCGTCCCGGCCTTGCACGCGAACTCGAAGTCGGCGGCCGTGAGGTTCGGCGTCGCGCCGACGGCCTGGGCGACGACCGTGGCGGTCGGCTTCACGGCGTACGGGTGCGACTCGGATCCGACGTAGATCGCGCCGATCTGCTGGGGGTCGATCGCGCCGCGCACGAGCGCAGTGCGGAGCGCTTCGGTCGAGATCGTGATCGTGTCCTCGTCGGGCGAGGGGACGCTCTTGCGGTGCACGTTCAGCCCCTGACCCATCGCCTCGCCGTCGGAACCCCACACCCGACCGATCTCGGCCGGCGTGATCCGGTAGCGGGGCACGTACGCTCCGTAGCTCACGATGCCTGCTTCCACGTTGTTCTGCCTCCGTTGCGTTTCCTTACAGCTCCTCGAGACGTTCGAGCACCGCCGGCGCGGCGAGCGCGGTCGTGAGGAGCGGGATGTTCTCCACCTCGGAGAGGCGGACCGCGAGGGCGTCGACCCGGCCGGGGGCCGCGAAGACGACCGCGGCCGGCTTCAAGGGATGCGCGCGGATCGCGACCATCGGGGAGCGGCCGTACTTCACGTTCGAGAAGATCAGCGCCCGCTGGGTGGTCCAGCCGTACACCTCGACGAAGCGGGACGCGTCGATCGACAGGATCGCACGGGGCGCGTCGAGCACGGTGAACCCGTGGATGTCGCGGTGCAGATCGACGTGGCTCACCGATTTCGCGGCGATCTGGTCCGCGAGCGCTCGCAGCGGGATCGCCACCGCGAACTCCCGCATCCCGAGGATGCCGTCCGAGTGGGGCGGGACGCCGAGACGCTGGCGTACCTGACCGCCGTTTCGGTCGTCGAGCGCGAGCAGGCCGTCGACGTACCGGCGAATGAACCCCGCGCCGGGGCTCGCCCGGCGCTCCGCCTCGTAGTCGCTGATGACCGACGGGACGGTCTCAAGATGCTTCGCGAGGTCGCGCTGGGAGATCCCAAAGTCCTCGCGCCACTTCCGCAGCGTCCGGCCGGGGTGCGGCGAGAGCACGACCTCGCCCGCGATCTTCTCGCGGATCTCGACTTCCACGAACGGGCGCGAGGAAACGGGGTGTATAAATCGATGACCTTCCTGTCGGTGTCAGGGCTCGACAGATGACGTAGAGGCTCGTGGCCGGCCGAGTGGACCGGGCGAGAATCTCCGGCGGGGACGCAGCGGCTCCCCACCCTTTGAACTCGCGACCTCTACCTTGCCAAGGTAGCGATCTTCCGCTGATCTACCGGCCCACGCGGGCGAACGAGTCCCCCCGAGGGATAAGACTTCGCGTAGACATTCGACCGGAACGCTCGGCGTGCGCCGGCGGCCCCGCGCGGCGCCCGATCGGTGTTCCCTTCAAAGAAACGCTTATCCCTCACTTCCGGCATCGGCGCGCGATGGCGGACACTCCCTCGGCCGGAGAGCCGCTCGATGTCCTGTTGAAGAGTACGCAGGACCTGCTGCGGCCCGAGGAGCTGGTCCGCGAAGCGACCCGCGACCTCGTCAAGGAGGAGATCCGTCGGCACCTCGAAAAGACGCTGCGGGAGGATCCCAAGCTCGCCCAGGACCTCAAGGACGCCGTCCGCGATCTGCTCGCCGCGCGGGCGATGGAGTACGCCGCGCTCCTGCGCGTCGGCACCACGACCGCGCGCCTCGGTCTCTCCGCGATGCCACCGGACGTTCGGCGGGCGCTCACGCAGGAGCTGGTCGACCTCGTCGCGAAAGAACTCGGCCAGATCGCCGAACGGTCCCTGTGACCATGACGCTCGCGGCCGACCAGGTGCGCATCTACGAGATCAAACGCATCGACGTCGAAGGCGCCATCGTGATCGACGGCTTCCCGTCCGTCGGGCTCGTGAGCTCGATCGTCGCGAACTATCTCATCGACACGCTCGAAATGGAGCAGATCGGGATCGTGGAGTCGCCCGCGTTTCCCACGGTCTCGCTCGTGCGCAACGGCAACCCCCAGCACCCGGTGCGGATCTACGCCGGCCACCCACCGGCCGATCGGGCCGGGCGCGGCGCCGACACCCTGGTCGCATTCGTCTCGGAGTTCCACCCCGCTCCGACGATCATCCATCCGCTCGCCACCGCCATCCTCGACTGGACGCAGGAGCAACGGTGCTCGCTGCTCGTATCGCCCGAGGGCCTCGTGGTCGAGGCGGCGCCCCATACCGGGCGCTCCCCTCGTTCGCCCCGGCTCAACGACGTGAAGGTGTACGGCGTGGCGAGCACGCGCAAGGCGCGGGAGCTGTACATCGAGCCGAACATGATCCCGTTCGCCGAGGGGGTCATTACCGGGATCGCCGGGGTGCTCCTCAACGAGGGACGCCGCCGGGGGTTCGATGTCCTGACGTTCCTCGCCGAGGCGCAGTCGGATTACCCGGATGCGCGCGCGGCGGCGAAGGTGATCGAGACCATCAACCGGATCCTGCTCCGGACGCCGCTCGACCCGGTGCCGCTCTACGCGGAGGCCGAGCGGATCGAGCAGCAGCTCCTGTCGATCCAGCGGCACGCCGCCGACCGGCAGCGCCCCGAGACCCAGACTCCCGCCTCGCAGCCGATGTACCGTTAGCGCGCTGCGCGGGCACGCGCCCGAGCAACTCGCGGACCCCCTGCACGAACGCCTCGGCATCGTGCCGATCGGTGTAGAGATAGAACGACGCCCGGGCGTTGCCGGTCAGTCCCCGTCGGGCGTAGAAGGAGTGCACGCAGTGCATCCCCGAGCGGACCATCACCCGGAACCCCTCGTCAAGGAAGAGGGCGACGTCGTGCGGGTCGAGCCCGTCGATCGTGAAGGCGAAGATGCTCGGCCGTCGGGCGGGGTCGCGCGGACCGAGGACGTGGACCCGGGTCTCGTCCTCGAGCTCGGAGGAGATGAGCTCGTTCGCGCGACGGGCGGCGGCGCCGACCTCGTCGAATCCGACGCGCGTCAGGTAGTCGATCCCGGCCCGGGCGCCGAGCACGCCGGCGTAATTCTGGAGGCCGGCCTCGAACCGGTGCGGTGGAGGGCGGAGCTCGTGGGTTGCGAGGGTGCTCCACTCCACGGTCTCGCCCCCGACGGAGAGCGGGCGGAGCTCCCGAAGGGCGTCGGGGGTCGATGCAAGGACGCCCGTGCCGGTCGGCCCCAGCATCTTGTGGCCCGAGATGGCGTAGAAGTCGACGCCCAACCGACCGAGATCGACCGGCTCGTGCGGCGCCGCTTGGCACCCGTCGATCAGGACCTGGGCATCCCGATCATGGGCCCGTTCGACGATCTCGCGTACGGGGAGCGAGGACCCATCCAAGTTCGACGTGTGGAACAGGCTCACCAGCCGGACGCCCCGCGCGAGCTTCTCTTCGAGCTCGTCCGGTTCGAACTCGCCGCTGTCGGAGAGCGCCAGAACCTCGATCCCGATCCCCCGCTCGGCCGCGAGTCGTTGCCAGACGATCAAGTTGGAATTGTGCTCGCGGTCGGAGATCAGGACTCGATCCCCCCGCTTCCACGGTAGCCCCTGACCGACGAGGTTGATCGCCTCCGTCGAGTTCCGGAGGAAGACGATGCCCGCCGGATCGCCCCGGCCGAGGAATCGGGCGAACGTCGCGCGCGCGTCCTCGAATCGTCGGCCCACCTCCTCCGCGAACCGGTGCAGGCTGCGTCCGGCGCATCCCGGGAAATCCGCGTAGTACTCTTCCATCGCGTCCAGCACCGATCGCGGCACGAGAGACATGCAGGCGGAATCGAGGTAGACCGGGGCGGGATGGTCCGGGCGCGCGCGCAGCGCCGGAAAGTCGTCCCGGACCGCGGAGGGCGTCACCGATTCCCCCGCTGGAGCGCTTCGGCGGCGGCCCCGAGCGTCGCCGCACCGACGACGAGCGCCCGCTCGTCGGGCGCGAACGTCGCACTGTGAAGGCTCGCGGGTCGCCCGGGGACGCCGACGCCGAGCCGGAGGAAGGTGCCGGGGACTCGTTCGAGATAGCGGGAGAAATCCTCCGCGCCCATCAGCGGGTGCGCGACCTCAACGACATTCTCGCGACCGAGCTCGATCGCGAGCCCATCGACGACCGCCCGCGTCGCACCGGCGTCGTTGATCGTGGGCGGATACCCGCGCTCGTATTCGATGCGGACCCGCGCGCCCCAACCGGCCGCAATGGCGCGTACCTTGCGCCGGAAGGCCCGTTCCACTTGGTCCCGCGTCTCGGCATGGAGGGTACGGACCGTCCCCTCGAGCTCGACCTCGTCCGGCAAGATGTTGTTGCGCGTACCACCGTGGATCGAGCCGACGCTCACGACCACCGGATCCACCGGATTAACCACCCGGCTGACCACCGTCTGGAGTCCCGTCACGATCTCGCTCGCGACCACGACCGCGTCGGGCCCTTGGTGCGGGGAGGCGGCGTGGCCCCCCCGGCCGCGCACGACGAGGCGGAACTTATCGGCGGCAGCCATCAGCGGACCCACCCTCCAGCCCACCTTCCCGAGCGGGAGACTCGGGTCTACGTGCTGTCCGACGACATAGTCCACCTTCGGTCCCTCGAGGCCCCCGTGCTCGATGAGCGGCAGCGCGCCGCCCCGGGTGCCCTCCTCCTCCGCCGGCTGAAACAGCAGGCGGATCGGCCCCAGGTCGGGGCGGGGAGATCGCATCAACGCGGCCGCGACGCCCAGGACGCACGCCATGTGCACGTCGTGGCCGCAGGCGTGCATTCGCCCAGGGAACTTCGAACGGAACGGAAGATCGGTCTCTTCGGTCACGGGCAGTCCGTCCATGTCGGCGCGGATCGCCACGACCGGCCCGGATCGATCCGCCCCGATCGTCCCGATCACGCCCGGGAAGTCCGAGAACTCGCGGTGCGGGATCCCGAGCTCGTCGAGGGCGGCGACGATCTTGTCCCGCGTGCGGTCCTCGTGCGTCGAGAGCTCGGGCTCTTGATGGAGGGCCATACGCCACGCGCGCATCGCGGGCAGGACGCGGCGCACGGCCGGCGTCCAGGCATCGGGCACCCGGGCCATCGCCGCGCGAGGCGTGGCGGCCTTATTATGGGGCACGACCCGCGCCGAACCTGCGGGTTCGGCGGACGCCCGCCGTCGTCTCGGAGAGGGCCCGCTCCACGCGGGCCGGGTCCCGGAGCGAGCGAACTTCTCGAACCACGCCCGGTTCTGGGTTCGGGAGGCGGAAGCGGTTGAACCAGACGGCCCGAACGCCGACCGAACGAGCCCCGAGTACGTCGGCCTTCCACGAGTCGCCGAACATGACCGCCTCGGCGGGGGCCGCCCCCGCGCGCTCTAAGGCGACCTCGAAAATGCGTGGGTCGGGCTTTGGAACTCCGACCTCCTCCGAGACGACGAGCACGTCAATCAGCCCTCGGAGACCGAGGTAGGCGAGCTTTTCATCCTGCTCCCGAAGCTGATTGTTGGAGACGACCGCGACGACCGTGCGCCCGTGAAGGCGTTCCAAGAAGGCTCGGGCCCCCGGCACTGCTCGCCGCTCGCGCTGGTACGCCGACCGGTAGAGCTGGCTCAGATCGTGCGCCTGCGCGGGGGAGATATCGGCCCCGCAGTACGCCGCCAAGCGGCGGAACCGTTCACGTCGAGAATCTTCGACCGAGACGCGACCCGCCAGTACGTCCGGGTGGATCGCGTCGAGCAGCCGCAGGTATTCCTCCCAAATCCGGTTCAGGGACTTCCCGCTCAAGGCCCCCGTGTCGCGACGCACCGCGTCGAGGGCGGCCCGCGCGGTGTACGAGTGGTCAAAGAGAGTGTCGTCCAAATCGAGCAGGACCACGGCGGGGAGCCGATCGATTGAGCCACGGGGCATTGACCCTCTCGAGACGTTGGCCGCCGGAGATTAAGGCGGGCTCGGGTCCCGGCCTGCGCGAGGACGATCGGAGACCGTCGACGGCCGTGGGCCGTATCGTGACGGAGGACCGGTTTAGGGTTCTGTCACTATTCGGCCGGGAAGATTTCTCCAATTTCCCCCGTCACTTTTCGGCAGGAGAGCATGGAATGGGGGATCGGGCGACCTAACCGAGTTCTTGAACCAGTTCGAAGGACGGGATTATACCCGACGCGACGGTCATGGTGTACTTTCGGTGAAACTCCGTCAGGTCTTCC
>JASHUJ010000136.1 GCA_030040035.1 Thermoplasmata archaeon | reverse complement strand
GCCGAAGTGATCGCCCCAACGCCCGAGGTTCGGGCCGCTTTGATGGCCGAGCTGGAGCACCGAACGATGGGTCGATGGCTCGCGCTGGGCGCAGCGTGGTTCTCGGGGGACGATGACCCCGCGCTGACGCATGCCACCCCGCTCCTTCCCTCGTACGCCGTCATGATGGCGTGCCCGCTGGTCCCGGAGCTTCGCCGGCGGAATCTGGCGTCGTGGTTCCGATCCGGCGGCCGTCCGTTCGCCTGCCAACTGCTGGACATGTTCTAGGTGGTGGCTCCCGGCCGACCGGTTCGTCGGACTCTCGCGTGCCGCCGGCCACTCATTGCATCGGAGGCCGCCCACGGACGCACGCACTCGCGACGGGCCCGCCGTCGTGTCGAGGGATCCGACCCAACCCCAGGGCAGGGGACTCCGACTCGGGTCCTCCAGCGAGGTCTCCGGTCTCCGTCGGTCACCGGGAGACCGGCCCACGCGCGTGCTGACTTCGTCGGCGGAAGCCTGGTGGCTCTCCCGATCTACCGTCGGATGGTCCGGCGAACGAGCACGTTGCTCCGTCCGAAGGGCCGCACCGAGCGGAACCCCTCCCGTTCGAACATTCCCAGGGTGCCGAACCAGGTGGCGACGGCCGTCATGCGGTTCGCCGGATACGCCTCGACGGTCCCACCGCCACGACGACGGATCGCCTCGAGCGCCGCGCGCAGAGCGAGTCGAGCGACGCCCGAGCGGCGGTACGGTCGATCGACGAAGAAGCAGGTGATCCTCCACTGAGGGAGCGGCCCGAGGTCCGCGGCCATCGCGCGGTACTTTCGCCCTCGCTCGACGCGGGGCAGATCCTGGCGGGGCCCGAATTGACACCAGCCGACCGCCCGAGCGCCTCGATAGACGAGGATCCCGTTCGCGTGACCGCCGGCGAGCAGGGCGCGGTGATCCCGACGGTTCGCCTCTTGTCGGGCGCGGCTACCGAGCGGGCCCGTGGGCCCCTCCCGGTGATAGAACATGCACCAGCAACCGGCCTGGACGCCATGGTACTTGCGGAAGAGCGCCTCGAAATCGTCCCAACGCGCGGGTTCGAGCTCCGCCGTGGAGAACTGATCGCTTGCACGGGCGTTCGCGCTCGGCGACCGCCCGACCGAGGCCCGCCCATCCGTGGCGCCACCGCTCATCCGGACCCGCTCGGAGGTCGAGCCCCACTATTTTGCCCGATCGCCCGTAGGTCGAAGCCACGGCGTGAACGTGATGCCGACCAGGAGTCCTTCCGGCCCCAAGAGGCGGCTGACGGTCTGTCCCCACGGCTCGCGACGCGCGTTCACGAGCAGCCGGTAGCCGCGTTTCTCCAGCTGGGAGCTCGCGGAGGCGACGTCCGCCACATCGAACTCGATCCATGCCTGAGGGGTCGGGACATCGGCCGGCCACGCGGGGGTGCCGAAGCAGGACTGGGCCGCCTGTTCGAGCGGCCACAGAGCGAAGTGCTTCGCTCCCTCGAGCTTCTCCGTGTGGCGATACCCTCCGGGCATCTGCTCGAAGTCGATGCCGAGGTCCGATTCGTACAGCTGGGGACCGGACACCGGATCCGAAACGATCGGGCCGAACCCCGCGATGAAGAGCACCTCGATCGACCGTTTGCGGGGGGCGGCTTTCCTCTTCGGGCGTCGCGGCATGACGAGCTTCGAGAGCGAGCGAGCCGTATTTCACGGCCCGAGGGAGGTCCTGAAACGGAGGGACCTCGAAGCTCCCGGTCAGGTCGGGGCGTCACCCAGGCGTCGAAGCTCGCCGAGGACGGCAGCGACCACCGTGTCGAGAGCACCCGTCGCGTCGATGACCGTCCCGTAATCGAACGCCAACGTGCGATGGTACACTTGCTGCGCCGACTTCGCACCGTGGGACGGGACCCGAGCGGAGTCCCGATCGGTGCAGACCGAGAGCGGGGCCGTCAGCGTGCATACGACGTGCGGCCAGGGAAGTCGTTCGAGCAGGTCCTCGATCGCCGATCGCCAGTAGAAGTTGCCGTCAAACACCACGGGCTTGCCTCGGGACAGGTCCGGCCGGGCCCGATCCGCCGCGAACCGGTTCGCGTCGAGGAAGCTCGCCTCGGAGATGCAGTCGGCGTCCCATCGCTCGAGATTCTCGACCTCGAGGATCTCATCGATCGAGATGTACGATCCCTCGATCACCGTGGCCACGCGCCTCGATACTTCGGACTTGCCGACGCCGAGCGGGCCCCGGAGGATCGCGTAGTAACTCATCGCCCTGCCCCGCGGCCGAGCGCCGAGCCGGGGAGATCGAGTCGCGCCCCGGAGGATCCACGAACCCTCGCTCGAGAGCTCGGAGCCGCCATCACAGGATCCCGTATCGATCGATCTGAGTTCGCACCCGACGGAGGATGTCCGGGGGTTCGACCCGCAGCCCGTATCGGTGAAAGTAACGATCGAGCGTGCCGAGCCCGTGCTCGAGTGCCCGAATCGCCTCGCTGAGCCGCTCCCAGGGGGGTGAGCCCAGCCGGTCGACGCGGACCCCCGCCGCCAGATCGATGAACCAGGGCCGACCTTGGTGCACGAGGATGTTGAACGGGCTCAGGTCCGAGTGCACGACTCCCGCTTCCGCGAGGCCCTCGATCCCATCGACCGTCGCACGGAGGAAGTCCTCGGGCGCTTCGAGCCGGGTGTGCTGGAGCATCGGCGCGGGGGCCTGGGCGTCGCCCAGGTACTGCATCGAGAACATGTTCTCGACGCGATCGCCGGGTCGAGGGACGTGCGCCCCGCCCTGCCAGGCGTAGTCGAGGAGATCGAACTCTTGGAGGGCCCGCTGCCCCATCGATTCGAGCTTGATCGGACGGCCCCCCCGATGGGCCGTCCGGTACAGCCGGTACACCTTGACCACGGTCAGGCGTCGCCCCTCTCGGCAGAGGTAGACGTCCGCCTCCTTGCCGGAACCGAGGCGCTGGCCGACCTCCGTGGCCAGTCCGACCTCGCGGATCGTGTCGGCCACCTCGCCGTGCGTCGGCTCGGCGAAGGCGATCAGCTCGTTCCGCACCTTCCAGTGCACGCTCTCGTCCAGGTACCCGTCGTTGGGCATCGGTTGCAACCTGGCCCCGGGTCGGTCGACTCACGAAAGAGGTCGGTGCGAACTCACGGCCCGCCGGGATGTTCAGGGATCAGACGGCCCACGGCGCGCTGGCGTTCGCATCGGATGCCATCTCACCGTGAACCTCCTGGCCCGGAGCCGATGAAGCGACCGGGTCGCGGTATCTAATACCTTACGTCCCCGCGCAATGGTCGAAAGGTCATGCCGGCCGCGGGACCGCGAGACGGTTCAGCTCGTCGAACGTGATCGCCCCGTCCGTGAGGAGCGAGTACGTTCCCCGAACGCGGACCTCCTCGCTCGCGCGCCGGAGGAGCCCGAGCGCGGCGTACGAGGCGGCGGGACCGAAGCTGATGCGCTTGATCCCGAGCCGCTCGAGCTCGGGGACCGGAGGGAGGCCGGGTCGGACCATGACGTTCACCGGACAGCCGAGGGCCGAAACGACCGTGGAGATCGTCGGCGCATCCGCGAGGCCCATCGGATAGACGCAGTCCGCGCCCGCGTCGCGGTACGCGCCGAGTCGGGCGATCGCTTCGCGCAGCTTCGCGGCCGGGTCCCCGGGCGCGTAGCGCAGCGCATCGGTCCGTGCGTTGATCACGAGCGGCACGCTCAGGGAGTCGGCGACCGCACGGACCGCCTTCAGTTTGGCGATCTGGGAGGCGACGGGGGCGAGCGTCTCGGTCGCGTGGCTCCCGTCCTCGAGATTGATCCCCACCGCACCCGCCCGGACCATGGCCTGGACGGTCGATGCGACGGCTCGCGCGGTGCGGCCGTAGCCGGCCACCACGTCCGCGCTGAGCGGGACGGAGAGGCGGGAGGCGATCCGCTCGACGGCGCGGACGAGCTCGCGCCGGGGCATCTCCTCCCCGTCCGGATACCCCAGGCTGACCATCAGTCCGGCGCTGGACGTCGCGATCGCCGGGAATCCCGCATCTTCGAACGTCCGCGCGCTCGGGACGTCCCACGCGTTGGGGAGCACGAGCGGGTGAGGAGCGTGATGGAGCGCGCGGAAACGCTCGGCCCGTTCGACCTGATCGGACATGATGCCGGCACGAGGCCACCGCTCGTTAAGCTCCTTGGGGAGTCGGCCCGCGGCCGATCTCCGTCCAGCGAGAGGTTCCGACAGCGTTCCGGGGTGGTCGGACTCCCGCCAGGTCCCAGCCTCGGTTCCCCGAGAAGAGATTATCTCGGTTCGGAGGACCTAGGCCGGTCTCTCACACACCATGCCCACTCTCGTCCACGGGGAGAGGGAGGCCGAGGACCGCATCCTGCGCGCGTTGCGGCTCGCGGTCGAGCTCTCGATCGTGATCCTCGTCATCGAGGCGTACGGGGCGCTCGTCTCACGTAGCCTCTCGCTGACGATCGATGCCGTCCACAACATCCCGGATATCCTCGCGTTCGCGATCTCTTGGCTCGCGCTGCGGGCGACCGGCCGCGGGGCGTCGGGCGACCTCACGTTCGGTCCCCACCGATTCGAGGTGTTCGCCGGGCTGCTGAACGGCGCGCTGGTCCTGGGCACCGGGCTCGTGTTCGGATATGCCGCGGGCTCCGATCTCGCCCGCGGGGGGTCGTTCGCCGGACCGGTCGACGCGCTCTGGCTCATCGCTACGGCGGTACCGGTGCTCGGACTGCGCGCCGTGAACCTCGCGGTGATCCAGCGGAGCCCTCGGCGAGCGCGGGATCTCAACCTGCTCAGCGTGCTGGTCCACCTGGGAAGCGATGTCGCGATCACGCTGGCCCTGCTCGTCGCCGGCTTCCTGATCCTCTACCGCCCGGGGGTCGCGGGGACGGACTCGATCGCCGCCCTCGCGATCGCGGCGATCCTGGTCTACGAGTCGCTGCCCCTCTTCCGCGGCGCGTGGGATGTGCTCACCGAGCGGACCCCCCGGAACCTATCGGTGGCCCAGATCGAGCGCTCGGCCCTCGGCGTGCCCCGGGTGCTCGCGCTGCACGATCTCCACGTCTGGGCCGTCTGCCCGACGCTCGTCTGCATGACGGCCCACGTCCGGGTGGAGGAGATGAGCGTGCGCGACGGAATGAACGTCGTCGCGCAGCTACGGGACCGCATGGCGGACGAATTCGGCATCCTGCATGCGGTCTTCGAGCTCGAGTCCGGACCCGGCGCGACCGATGATCCGGTCCCGTCGGGCTAGACGACCGCGACCCTCGCGGCCGGGGCGGCGCCGGCCGCGGCCCCGACGCGAACCTGGGCCGGAATCCGGTGATCGGGCCGCGGCGGCGAAGCCGTGCGACCGAGCCGAAGGCCCCCTTCCTCTCCGCTGAACATTAAATAGACGGAAGCCGCGCTGGCGCGCGCCGAGGAGACTCGGCCCTCTCGGGCGCCCCGAACCCCATGATCCCGAACGACGTCAACAATCTCTGGGTGATCGTCGCCGCACTGCTCGTCTTCACCATGACCATCGCGGTCGGGTTCCTCGAGGTCGGCGAGCTCGGCGAGGATCGCTGGCGGAGCCTGCTCAAGACGAGCATCATGACCTGCATGGCCCTCGCGCTGATGGCGCTGCTCGGCTTCGACCTCGCCTTCGCGCCCACGATCGGCTCCGGGTTCATCGGGAACCCGTTCTACATGCAGCCGTTCCTCGGCGGCTCGAGCCCGAACGCGCCCGGCATCCTGTACGGCGTGTGGTGGTCGACCAATCCCTCGAACACCTTCGGCTACTTCCTGGGGTCGGCGTCGGCGCCGCTCGCGCTGAGCACCGGCACGTACTTCCTCTTCGAGACCGCGTTCGCCGCCGTCACGTTCGCCCTCGTCGGCGTCGTGATGGTGAAGAAGGTGAAGATCCGCGCGGTCGCGCTGTTCGCGATCCCGTACTTCCTGCTCATCTGGACCCTGCCCGCCGCCTGGATCTGGAACCCGTCCGGCTGGCTCGCGCGCCTCGGGATGGTGGACTTCGCGGGCGGTCTCGTCGTCCACGCGGCCGCCGGCGCCGCGGGGCTCGCGGTCGTCATCCAGGTCTGGCGCGAGGAGCGGGCCCGCGGGCTCCGGGAGAGCCCCCAGATCCCCACCAAGGTCGACTCGACGTGGCTCACCCTCTCCGCCCTCTTGCTCTGGGTCGGATGGTTCGGGTTCAATCCGGGGAGCGTCCTCGCGTTCAACAGCGAGACGACCGTGGTCGTGCTGACCACGTTCCTCGCGGCGGGCGTTTCGTTCCTCTCCTTGATGGCGTGTCGGTACTGGCAGACGCGACGGGATCCGGGGTACCTCTACTCCGCGAACGGCATCCTCATGGGGCTCATCGTGATCACGCCGCTCGCGGGATTCGTGAGCCCGCTCTCCGCGGTGATCCTCGGACTCCTGTGCGGCCCGCTCTTCCTCGTCGCGGAGCGGTACATCTCGCGCGCCAAGTGGTTCTCCGATCCGATCGGCCTGTTTCCCGGCCACTTCGTGGGGGGGCTCTTCGGCCTCCTCATGATCGGGGTCTTCGCGCAGAACGCCTTCGCGGCGGGCGTTTCGTTCCTCTCCTTGATGGCGTGTCGGTACTGGCAGACGCGACGGGATCCGGGGTACCTCTACTCCGCGAACGGCATCCTCATGGGGCTCATTGTGATCACGCCGCTCGCGGGATTCGTGAGCCCGCTCTCCGCGGTGATCCTCGGACTTCTGTGCGGCCCCCTCTTCCTCGTCGCGGAGCGGTACATCTCCCGCGCCAAGTGGTTCTCCGATCCGATCGGCCTGTTTCCCGGCCACTTCGTTGGGGGGCTCTTCGGCCTCCTCATGATCGGGGTCTTCGCCCAGAACGCGTTCGCGACGGGCGCCGGGTACGCGAGCCTGCCGAACGGCCTCCTCTTCGGGGGCGGCTTCTCCGCGGTCCACCAGATCGGCCTCGAAGCGTTCGGGGCCGTGGTCGTGATCGCGGTCGTCTTCGCGCTCTCGTTCGTGTCGATCTGGCTGATCGCGAAGGCGCTCGGCGGCATCACGCGCTCGGGCATCCCGGAAGGCCAGTCGACGCTGACCGGTATCCACTGATCCGGCCGCTCCGCCCCTCACCGCGCCCTTATCCCGCGGTGACCCTTCGCCCCTCGCTCCCATGCCGAAGGTCGAGATCGTCTCGAACGAGAACGGGCCCAATCTGGTGATGGTCGACGGAAAGGTCACGATGGCCTTGTGCCGCTGCGGTCACTCCCAGCACAAGCCGATGTGCGACGGCAGCCACCGGACCCACGGGTTCCGCGCGGAGCGGGCCGCGCTCAAGGTCATCGACTGACCCGTCGAGTCGGCCCCCGGCCGCCCCGAGAGGCTCGGACAGGAGCCGGCCGGACGCCCAGGTACAGGCCCCGCTCGGACGTGAACCGGCTCGGGACGCGTCGGACCCGCAAGCCGGCGGCACGGAACGCGGCGCGGTACGCGGAGGCCTCGAACATCGTGAGCTCGTGCCGCTCGACCCAGTAGCGGATCTTCCCGTGGACCGGCACGAGGTAGTGCATGTCCATCACCGCGCGGGACCCCCGACGCTCGGAGACGTTCATCCGCGCGATCGGTCGCTCCGGCGATCCGTAGGTCCCGAGGTGGACCGAACCCGCCCGGTAATCGGAGGGGGCGAACCACGGCTCGACCAGGAGGAGGCCGCCGGGGTTCAGGTGCCGGGCGAAGTTCCCGATCGTCCGTCGGAGCTCGCGCTCCGAGCGCACGTAGCCGATCGCGGAGAAGAGGCACGTGATCACGTCGTAGCGATCCGGCCGGCGGAATCGCTGCATGGCCCCCCGAACGAACCGGACCCCCGGCACGTTCCGTCGAGCTTCGCGCAGCATCGCCGGATTGAGATCGAGGCCCGTGACCCGGTAGTACTGGGTCAGATGCCTCAGGTGAGCGCCGGTGCCACAGGCGACATCGAGCAGAGTGCGGGAGGGGCGGGGCCCGTACTGCCGGATCAGGCTCCGAACGCGGCGGGCCTCCGCTCGGTAGTCCTTCCGGGCGTACACGGTGTCGTAGACGGCCGCCAAGCGCCGGTACGCCTCCCGGGCCCGACGTTCGTCGACCGAGGTCGCGGGCATGACCCCGCGCGAGGGTCGACCCCGCTTAAGCGGTTCGAGTCGCCGGGATCACGGGGACGACCGTGACCGCGCGCGTCCGGGCGGCTACGGGGATGACGGCGCCCCGATCCGGACCACGGTCTTCCCGCTCGCGTGCCCGGCGCGGCTTTCCGCGAGCGCGGTCGGGACGCCCGAGAGGGAGATCTCGCGTTCGATCGGCGCGAGGAGGCGATGTTCGACGACCTCCCGCACGACGCGATCGAGCAGTGGACCGGTCGGGTGAAGTCCGAAGTTGATCCGCTCGATCCCGTCCGCCGGGGCGGCCCGCGGATCCGCGACGTGGATGATCGTCATGGCCCGTCCTCCCGCGCGCACGAGAGCGCTCAGTCGCTGGAACTCGGGGGCGCGGCTCGCCGCATCGAGCAGCGCATCGACCCCCGCGGGAGCGAGCGCTCGAACGCGAGCCTCGAGCGAGGGCGAGCCGAACTCGAGGACCTCCGTCGCGCCGAGCCGCTTCAGCCGGGTCTCGGATCCCGCCCGCGCGACCGCGATCACCCGAAGCTGGCGAGTTCGCGCGACCTGGAGGGCGTAGGAACCGACACCCCCGGACGCTCCCACGAGCAGGAGCGTCCCGCCCGGGGCCACGCCGAGCTCGTCCAGTGCCTGCAGCGCGCTCATCCCGGCCGTCGGGAGGGCGGCCGCCGCCGTGGGGGGGATCTCGGCCGGGAACTTCGTGACCCCGATCGACTCCGGCGTGATCGCGAGCTCGGCGAACGTCCCGTCGCCGACGGGGTCGTGGAGGAATTGGCCGAAGATCGGATCCCCCACGCCGAACCGCGAGACGCCCGGTCCGCACGACTCCACCCAGCCGGCCCCGTCCACGCCGAGCACCAGCGGGAACCGGTGCTTCCGCTCGCCGTCGTAGATCCCGTCGCTCACCTTCCAGTCGAGCGGATTCACTCCTGCCGCGGCCATGCGGACCCGGACCTCCCCGGGCCCCGGGCGCGGCGGCTCGAGCTCCATGAGTTCGGGCGGGCTATGGAACGCCCGGACAGCTACCGCCTGCATCGCGCCCCCGCAGGGCCGGAGCTCGGAAAAGCGCGCCTCCTCCGGACTCCTTGCCGGCACGGCTAAGAGAGCGGAGGAGCTCGTGCTCCGCGCGCTCGTGGGGATCGCCGAGGAGTTCTCGCTGACCCGGCGCCAGGTCCGGGTCCTCGCCGTCGGGTTGGCGGTGATGGCGGCCGTCGGGGTCGCGCTGTTCGGCGGCCTGATCCCCGGACTAGCACCGAACTACTCGGCCCCGCTGGTGACGACGATCGCGGGACACCAGTACGACGAGCTGGTCGTCCCGCTCCATCCACCGCCGACCTCGAACGCGGGGCCGGTCTGGAACGTCTCCTTCCGCAACGTGACGTTCGAACTGCAGCTGACCGACTGGTACTCGAGCGCGGGAGGCATCGTTCTCGGCAAGGGCATCGAGCTGGACGGCTCGAACTACTCGTTCGAGCTCGGCCAGATGTACCCGAACGGCTCGCGCACGATGCTCTACGTTTCCCCGGATGCGATCTTCGGGGCGTCCTTCGTGGGCGGATGGATCGGTGGACTGACCCTCACGCTGCTCGTCCAATCGTCCTACCCGTCGCTCGGGACCTCGGGCCAGCCCCCCACGAACGACTAGCGCGGTGAGCGAGTCCATGCGATTCTTCGATCGGGCCTACGAAGGGACCCCGCCGTGGGAGATCGGCGCGCCGCAGCCCGAGTTCGTTCGGCGGTGCGATCGCGGGGAGATCGCGGGCCGCGTGCTCGACGTGGGATGCGGGACCGGGGAGAACGCGATCTACTTCGCGAGCCACGGTCATCCGACGCTCGGGATCGACCTCGCGCCGGCCGCGATCCGACGCGCGAGGGATAAGATCTCGGGTCGAGCGCTGCCGCTCGAGTTCCGGCTCGCCAACGTCCTCGATCTCGACCTCGGTCCCCAGCGATTCGACACGGCGACGGACAGCGGGGTCTTCCACGTCTTCGAGGACCGCCACCGCTCCGTCTACGCGGCCCGCGTCCGTTCGGCCCTGCGGCCGGGCGGGCGGCTCTTCGTGCTCTGCTTCAGCGAGCGCGAGCCGGTCGACTGGGGCGGACCCCGGCGCGTGAGCGCGGCGGAGCTCCGCGCGACCTTCGATCCGGGCTGGCGCGTGGTCGAGATCCAGCCGGCGCGCTTCCTCACCCGGCTCGCGGGCGTTACCGGCTGGGCGTGGTCGGCCGTCTTCGAGCGGGTCGAGACGGGCTCGGCCCGCCCCGCCGGGTCCGCTCCCGCCGGCCGAGCGTGAAGCTCGGCGCGGCCCGGGCCGAATAGAACCCTTCATGTGTCGCTCGGACTCGGACCGAGCGTCGGGACGGTAGCATGGCGCAGGGCACGACGACCGACCACAAGCTCGAGGCGGAAGAGGAGCACGTCGAGGGCCTCGACGGCACCGGCTCCGACATGGCCCGGATCATCGGAATGAGCGACGCGGTCTTCGCCTTCTCGATGACCTTCCTGGTCGTCACCCTGGTGCTCCCTCAGGTCGCCGGGGTCAACAAGTACTCCTCGCTGCCCGCCTACCTCGGGAGCGAGTGGCCGTCGTTCGTCGCCTACCTGATCTCGTTCTTCGTCATCGCGTCGTGGTGGGGGGCCCACCGCCGCCTGTTCTCGCCGATCGTTCGGTACGACGGGATGCTGATCCGGCTCAACAACCTGTTCCTCCTCGTGATCGCGATCACGCCGTTCCTCGTGGACGTGCTCTACTTCTACGGGCCGGGCGACACGGTCGGCCCCGGCACCATCTCGAGCCGCATCGCGGTCGCGCTGTTCGCCGGAGTCCAGGTGATGGGCGGGCTCATCCTGCTCGCGATCTGGCGGCACTCCACCCGGGACCTCCGCCTGGTGGAGGCCCACCTACCGGTGGGCTGGATCCACCGGACCGAGCAGAACGAGATCTACAACGTCTCGGTGTTCGCGGCCTCCGTGGTGGTGGCGTTCGTCGCCCCGACGCTCGCGATGGTGCTGTGGGTCGTCGCGGTGATCGGCCTCGGGCACGCGCGCCGCCGGCGCCCGCGCGGTCGGCGACGAGGTCGGCCTAGTCCCTCCCCGGGGGCCGGTACCGCGCCGCCCCTCTCCTAGGGCGCGCCTCACCCGACGCCGACCGGGGGAGCCTCCCGGCCCTGGGTGAGCAGCTCCTCGACCTCGCGGTCCTCCACCTGGTCGAAGCGCTCGAACCACTCGCCGACCGCGAAGAACGGCTCGGGCTCGACGCAGACCACGACCTCGTCGGCCTGGCGCCGGAGCCGCTCGACCGCGTCGGGCGGGGCGACCCCCAGGGCCACCACGACGCGCCCCGGCTCCTGCCGGCGGGCCGCGTCGATCCCGACGCGCATCGTCCCACCCGTCGCGACCCCGTCGTCGACGAGGATCACGGTCCGGCCCCGCATTTCCTCTAGCGGACGTCCGCCCCGGTACGCCGCCGCCCGCCGACGGATCTCCGCGAGCTCGCGGGCGATGATCGGTTCGAGGTCCCCCATCGCGTATCCGGCGGCCCGGACCCGTGCCGCGTCGACGAACCGGGTGCCGTCCTCGGCGAGGGCGCCGAGACCGTACTCGGGTTCGGACGGCGCGCCGATCTTGCGGACGATCAGCACCTCGAGCGGCGCCCGCAGGCGATCCGCGATCTCGGCGGCGACCACGACGCCCCCGCGGGCGAGGCCGAACACCACCGGGCGAGCGTCCCGGTACCGCTCGAGGCGCGCGGCGAGTCGCCGACCGGCGTCCCGGCGATCGCGCAGGAATGCCCGCCCTTCGGTCGCGCCGATCATCGCTCGGGCCCGTCCGGACGATCGCGCGCGCAGGGTTAAGCCTCCCGTCAAGGGGAGTTGAGCCCGGGCGCTAGATCGACTCGAGCGCGGCTTCTCGCTTCAGGATGCGCTTCGACTCCTCGGCCTCGTCGGCCGGGGCGAACTCGCGTCCGAGCGCCTTCTGGTCGAGCTCGGCGAGCCGGCGATTGAGCCATTCGAACTCCCGGTAGACGAGCGGATCGTTCAAGTTGGTCCGCAGCTGCCCGATGAGGTCGATCGGATTGCGCAGCGCCCAGTAGTACGCCGCGACCCACGTCCCGAACGCTTCCCAGACCAGGTCGTGGTCGAGGATCTTGCGGTGGGTCAGGGTCCCGATCAGTTCGAAGAAGTTCACGACCTCCATGCTCGCGATATCCTCGTGCGCCTGCCGCAGGAGTCGATCGCTCAGGTGGCGACGGACCGCCCGCATCCGCGTCCCGTCGAACCGCTCGCGCAGGGACATCACCGCGTTGGCCGAGTTGAGGTGTTGCGTCTGCCGGGTCTGCCAGAACATCAGGATCAGCGTGCCGAGGACGAGGATCCACGTCCCGACGAGCCCGAGCACCGCGACGCTGAACCAGTCGACCATCCGTCGATCGCTCCCCGGATCCGTGTCCCGCCGGGGAGACCCAAGGCGATAGGAGAAGTTTGTGGGTCGGGGCCGGAGCTCTCACTCGGAGCTGGCGACCCCACGCCCGGGGGGCTACGCGAACTCCTCGCCCGAAGCACCGCCACCCGCCGGGGGCGGTCCCCCCGGGGTCGAGCGCTTCGACGCGATGACATCGTCGATGCGCAGCAGCAGGTTCGCGGTCTCGGTCGCCCCCTCGATCTCCTGGCGGACCTCCCGGAGCGGCTCGACCGCGATCGTCGACATGTCCGCGACGGTCCCTCGGAGCGCGTCCACGCCGACGCGGGGCTCCCCGTTCTTGTGGCGGCGCCGCAGCTCGACGAGCGTGTTGAGGACGTCCATCCCCGCGTTCTCCGCGAGCGCCGCGGGGACGACCTCGAGCGCCGCGGCGAACGCTTCGACCGCGAGCTGCTCGCGCCCGCCGACGGTCGCCGCGTATTCCCGCAGGTCCTGCGCGAGCTCGATCGCCGAGGCGCCCGCGCCGGTGACGAGGCGGCCGTCCTCGAGCGCCACCCCGAGGGTCGCGGTGGCGTCGATGAGCGAGCGCTCGACCTCGTCGACGACGTGCTGGGTCCCGCCCCGGACGAGGAGGGTCACGGCGCGGGCCTTCGTCGCGCCCGACACGAGGGTGAGCTTGTCGTCGCCGATCTTCCGCTCCTCCACCCGCGCCGCCGAGCCGAGGTCGGAAGTGACCAGGTCGATGGGGCGCGCTACCAGGCGCGCGCCGGTCGCTCGGGCCAGCAGCTCGAGGTCGCTGTGCTTCGCGCGACGCACGGCGTAGATCCCGCGGCGCGCGAGGCGCTCCGCCGCGACGTCGTCGATCCCCTTCTCGGTGATGACGACGTTCGCTCCCGACTTCTCGATCGCCTCGACCATCCGGTCCAGCAGGCGGGACTCCTCGTCGAGGAACGACTGGATCTGGTCGACGGCGGTGATCTTGATCTCCTCGCTGAACTCCGTCTTCTTGCCCTCGATCGCCCCCGCGAGGAGCGCGACGCGGGCGGGAGCGACCACCTTCGGCATGCGCGGATGGAGCGCCTCCTGCTCGAGGACGTGGCCCTCCAGCAGCTCGGCGTCGGCGATCTCCCCGCCCTGGCGCTTCAGGATCTGGACGTTCTTGCGGTCGTAGCGGAGGGCGCCCCCGACGGGGTCGACGACCGCCGTGACCGCCCGGACCGCGAGCGTCGCGAGCTGGTCCCGATACGCGGCGACCCCCTTCGAGATCATCGAGGTGCTCGCGACGCGCTCGAGCTCCGGGGTGTCCGTCGGGCCGACCGGTCGGCCCAGGCTCGGCAATCGCACGAGCGCCCGGGCGGCGGCGAGCTGGTAGCCGCGGGTGATGACGGTCGGGTGGAGCTTCTCCGCGATGAGGTCCTCAGCCTTCCGCACGAGCTCGCCGGCGAGGAGGACCGCGGTCTTCGTCCCGTCGCCGGACTCCTGCTCCTGGGCCTTCGCGACCTCGGCGAGCATCTTGCCCGCGGGGTGCTGCACCTCCATCTTCTGGAGGATCGTCGCGCCGTCGTTCGTGATCACGACATCCCCGAGCGAGTCGACCAGCATCTTGTCGAGCCCCCGGGGGCCGAGCGTCGGACGGATCGCCTCCGCGACGGCCCGGACGGTCTGGAAGATGGCGCGCCGCGCCTCGGAGCCTTCGGATCGTTCGGAGCCCTCCTGGAGCAGGATGACGGGTGTACCTGCGAGCATGCCAGCCCACGGGCTCAGGGCACCTTAGGATTGACGGGTGCGGGGGACCCGAGCTCCGCGAGCGAGGGCTAGCTGTTGTGCGCGCGGGCGTTGTGCTCGCGCAGCGCGGTCGCCGAGCGGAACTTTTGGCGGCAGAGCGAACAGCGCACGGTCGCTTCGTGATCCGCGGACGATTCGGTCGTCTCCTGACCGGCGTGCGCCTCGGCCTGGTGCTCGGCGAGGGCGTCCTCCGACCGGAACACCCGACCGCAGTCGGCGCAGATCGCCTCGACTTCGTCGTACTCGACGTACGGCATCCGCCGCCGAGCCCCCCCGTACGGCAGGCGCACTCGGGCTAAATACCCCCCGAAGGACCGTCGCCGCCCGGGCGGGCGTCGGCCGATGCGGACGGGCTCGGTTCCCCGATCGCCTCGGCGCTCCGGCCCGGACCTATATCCTCCCCGTCGCTCGCTCGAGCCGTGACCTCGCGCCGTGTGGTCGACTGGCTGCTGGACCCGTCGGAGCCCTCCGTTCGCTACCGGGCGCTGCGCGAGCTCTTGGGCCGATCGGAAAGCGATCCCGAGGTCCGCGAGGCCCGCCGGCGGATACCGGAGCAGGGATGGGCGGCCGACATCCTCGCGGCCCGGGATGCGGCCGGCTGGTGGGAACGGCCGGGGAACCTCTACACCCCCAAGTACTTCGCCACGAACTGGCGGATGATCGTCCTCAGCGACCTCGGTCTCACGCGGGACCACCCGGCGGTCCGCGCCTCGGCCGAACTCTGGATGGATCGGTTCCCGCTGGCCGGCGGCGGCGTGGGCGGCAACGCGAAGGGCGTGGGGCATCACTGCCTCGTGGGCAACATGACCCGCTCCCTGATCCGCCTCGGCTACGCCGACGATCCCCGCGTCCGCCGCAGTCTCGAGTGGCTCGTCGAGACCTCGAGTCCGCTCGGCGGATGGTCTTGCTTCGGTTCGGGCCGGAACCTCGATTCCTGGGAAGGCCTGAGCGCGTTCGCCCTGTACCCGAAGTCCCGGTGGAACGCCGCGATGACCGCCTGCGTCGAGCGGGGCGCGCAGTTCTTCCTCGAGCGCGAGCTCCACCGCCAGGGCGACCGGTACGCTCCGTGGTGGCGCTTCCACTATCCGGTCCACTACTACTACGACCTCCTGGTCGGGCTCGATCTGTTGACGCGGCTCGGCTACTCCGATGACCCCCGGCTCCGGACGGCGCTCGCCCACCTGCGCCAGCGCCGTCGCCCGGACGGCCGCTGGAACCTTGACGCGCTCCATCCCGACATCGAGGGCGGGATGGCCGAGTGGTACGATCGTCACCCGAAGCAGAAACCGAGGCCGTGGGGCCTCGAGGTGCCGGGCAAGCCCAGTCGGATGATCACGCTGCTCGCCTGCGGGGTCCTCGATCGCGTCGAGGGCACGGCCCCGGCGAACTAGCGCCGACGCCGCCCTACGTCCCGTGCGGGGCGGGCGGGCCCAGGCGCAATCCGAGGAGGACCTCCCCCGAGACGATCCACATCCGGCTGCGCAGACCCCACGCGCCGAGCCCGCCGTCCCGATAGCTCGTCTCCTTCCGCTCGACCCGCCGGAAGCCGCGAGAGCGGAAGAGTGCGATCGACGGTTCGTTGTCCTCCTCGACCGCGCCGTACACGACCTCGATTCCCTCGGCCCGGAACCTGTCGAGGGCATCATCGAGCAGCGCGGCCCCGACGCCTTGGTGGCGGTGCGCGGCCCCGACGCTGAGGTAGTAGACGTACCCGACCTCGGGTTCGAGGCGCTCGAGCATCGCGACCCCCACGAGCTCGGCTCGCCACCACGCCGCGCGGACGACCGAGACCGAGCGCAGCGTGCGCTTGGCGTGCCAGCGATAGATCCCGACAAATCCGTCCTTAAGGACGGGGATCGCGGCGTCGCGCTCCGGCCCTTCGAGCGTGGTGATCTGCACCTGGACATGCTCGGCCGGCGACATCGGAGGGGCTCTTCCCGCCCACGCGCTCCCGCCGCATAGGGCCGGCGGTCGTTTCCCGGCGGAGGGGGTGCCGGGTCCGCCCGCGGAACGCGGTCCACTCCCCTCTTAACCCCCTCTCCGCTCGCGTACCCGATGACGGAACCCGAGTCGCGCCCGGCGTCGGAACCGCCGGTCCGCTTCGAGGAGCTCCCGCTCCACCCGTCGATCCGGCAGGGGGTGCGGGAGATGGGCTATCGGGACGCGACCCCGGTCCAGAGCCGGGCGATCCCCGAGGCGGTCCTCGGTCGCGACCTGGTGGCGACCGCCCAGACCGGCACCGGGAAGACGGCCGCGTTCCTGCTCCCGATCCTCGAGCGCACGCTCGATCTCCCGCCCGGTCGCGTCTACGCGCTCGTGCTCACGCCGACGCGCGAGCTCGCGATCCAGGCGGAAGGCTTCCTCAAGAAGCTCGGTCACTACACGAAGCGGCTCGGTGCGGCGGTCTACGGGGGCGTCGGGATGGAACCCCAGGAGCGCGCGCTGCGGGGCGGCGCCGAGGTGATCATCGCGACGCCGGGCCGCCTGCTCGACCACATGCAGCGGGGGTACGTGGACTTCCGTTCGCTGCGGATCCTCGTGCTCGACGAGGCCGACCGGATGCTCGACATGGGCTTCCTTCCCGACGTGCGCCGGATCCTCACCCGCCTGCCGACCGAGCGGCAGACGATGCTGTTCTCCGCCACCATGCCGCCCGAGATCGTCCAGCTCTCGCGGGAGTTCCTGCGGAATCCCCGGATGGTCCACGTCGATCCCACGATCGTCGCGGCGGTGGGGGTGGCCCACTTGGCGCTGCCCGTGCCCGGCCACCTCAAGGCGGCGCTCCTGCGCGAGCTGCTGCGCGACGAGACGATGTCGAGCGTCCTCGTCTTCGCCCGAACGAAGCACCGCGCCGACCGGCTCGCCCGCCAGCTCTCGGCGTGGGGCATCCCGACGAGCGTGATCCACGGGAACCGCAGCCAGAGCCAGCGGATCCGGGCGCTCGAGGGGTTCCGGGGGGGCCACCACCGGGTCCTGGTCGCGACGGACATCGCCGCGCGGGGGATCGACGTGGAAGGCGTGAGCCACGTCGTCAACTTCGACGTGCCGCACGAATCGGAGGCGTACGTCCACCGGGTCGGTCGGACGGCGCGGGCCCAGCGCAGCGGCGACGCCTACACGCTCGTGAGCCCCGAGGAGGATTCGGACCTCGCTCGGATCGAGCGGCTCCTCGGGTTCCCGATCCGCCGGGCGCGGATCCCGGGCTTCGACTATTCGGCCGCCGCGCCCCCGCGACCGGTCTCGCGGGGCCCCCCGCCGGCGATCGGCGGGGGACGGGGCGCCGGCGCGGACCCCCCCGGGGCCGAGGACCTCCGGGAGGGCGCTCCGAACCCGCGCGATCTCCGGGCGGCGCCTCGCGGCCTCCGGCGGAGCGCCGCGAGCGGGAACGTCGCTGGTGAGGCCGTCGCGACGCCGCTCGTCGGGCGTCCCGAGAAGACGTATGTAGGCCGCTCCGGTTGTGCCGGCGAGGTTCCGAGGATGTACTGCCAGAACTGCGGCAAGGAGCTCCCCGCGGGCGCCCTCCAGTGCGCCGCGTGCGGCGCCGCAGTGCCGCGGTCGGCGGCGAAGGCCGAGTCCGCGTCGCTCCACCAGCTGCTCGAGGAGACCCGCCGGGCGGCCCGCGATCTCGCCCGGAGCACCGCCGAATTGACGAAGCGGGTCTCGACGAAGGCGGAAGCCGCGGCGAAGGATCCCTCCGCGGCGGCGAAGAAGGCGGTGCATCGTGTCTCGAAGGAGCTCGACGCGGCGGCCCGCGAGGTCGAGCAGATCCTGAAGGACCTCTGAGCGGACCGCGGCGCAGAGAAGAGATTTTAACGCCCCGGTCTCCCGTGGACCCTCGGACGAAGGGTCCCATGACCGTCAAACCCCGAAAGCGGCCGTCCGCCGCCAACAAGAAGCGCCACCACCGGCAACGTCGTCTTCGGATCGCCGCCCGACGGCGACGAGCCTAGTACCGCCGCGCGCCAATTCCCCCGCAGGACTCCGGGGTCAGGCCGCCCGTGCGCCACAGGTTCCGCGAGATCACGGGCGAACCGCCCGAAGGAGCTCGGCGTGGAGCCGTCCGTTCGAGCTCAGGAAATCCCCCTCGGGGCGGCCGGTCCGTCCGCTCCAATCGGTGATCCGGCCCCCGGCCTCGGTGACGACCGGGACGATCGCCGCCACGTCCCACGGGTGGAGGCCGGTGTCGAGCATCGCGTCCGCTCGACCCGTCGCGACCAGCGCGTGGCCGTAGGCGTCGCCCCAGGTACGCGCGGTCCGGGCCCGCGGGCCCCAGCGACGGAATCGTACGCCCCGCGCCTCCAGGGCGCGCACCGAGGAGGTGAGGACGGTCGCCTCCGAGAGCCGGGAGATCGCGGAGACCCGGGCGGGCCGGCCGTTCCAGCGACATCCCGAGCCGAGCGCCGCCGCGATCGTATTGCCCAGGGCGGGAAGGTGGATCACGCCGACGACGGGCCGGGCGTCCACCTCCGCGGCGACGAGGACGCTGTACAGCGGCACGCCGTGGAGGAACGAGACCGTCCCGTCGATCGGATCGTTGACCCACC
>JASHUJ010000135.1 GCA_030040035.1 Thermoplasmata archaeon | reverse complement strand
GCGACGTCCTCCGTACCAGGAAGGTCGGGTGCCGAACCTTCGGTGGACCTCCCTCCGGGTTCGAGGTACCTCGTCGGATCATTCGCCCCCGAGTTCGTTGGCGCCGGACCTAAGACCGTTTCGGGGCAGTTTGCGAACCTCTCCGAGGCCGATGGACCGCCCTTGGTCGGGCCCACCTCGGACCCGCGAGGTCACTGGGTCTTGCCGGATCGCTCGCGCGACTTCACGCGGAGTCCCTTGTAGCCGCACCGACGGCATTGGACGGCCCGCGGCGGGTTCCGCGCGGAGCAGTTCATGCAGATCTTCTTGTTGAGCAGTCGCTCGACCGCTTCGGGGAACGGCATGGGGACCGCGGGGACGCGGCACCCGATATAAAAGGTCCTCCGGCCGCCGCCGAAGCCGCTTTGCTGTCGGCGAGCGTTCACGCCCGATGCTCGACCGTTCGGAACGGGAGGCGGCCCTCCGTTGGGCGCGTCGGGCGGTGGAGCGAGCGGCCGGCGTCGGGAACCCCTCGTCCGACGATGCGCCCTCGGCCGGTGCGTTCGCCGAGCCTCGGGGAGTGTTCGTGACGCTCAGGCTCTATCCGGAGGGGGACCTGCGGGGGTGCATCGGATACCCGCTCCCCACCCTGCCGCTGCGCCTCGCGCTCGAGCGGGCGGCCGTCGCGGCCGCGACGGAGGATCCGAGGTTTCGGCCGGTGCGCGCGTCGGAGCTCGACCGCCTCACCGTCGAGGTGTCGGTCCTCACGGTCCCGGAAGTCCTCGTGCGGGGGCCGCCGGAGGCGATCGCGGCCGCGGTTCGGGTCGGTCGCGACGGTCTGAGCGTGGAAGGATTCGGCACGAGCGGTCTCCTCCTCCCCCAGGTCGCGCCCGAGCAGGGATGGACCGCCGAAGAATTCCTCGCGGGCGTGTGCGAGAAGGCGGGGCTCCCCGCGAACGCCTGGCGGCGTCCCGGCGTGATCCTCCGGCGGTTCGAGGCCGAGGTCTTCCGGGAGGCGACGCCGAAGGGCGGCCTCGTGGACGAGCCGCCGGTCAGCGCTCGCGGCGGACGATCCGGGCGCTGAACGTGAGTCCGTCCACGTCCCAGCTGCGGACGCCGCCCTCGCCGGCGAGAGGACCCTCGACGACCTCGAGCGGGTCCGCGAGGAGATCGTGGGCGAGATCCGCGCGCCGCCGTTCGAGCGCGGCGCGCAGCGCCCCGGTGGCCCCGACCGTCACCGCGACGCGCTCCGAGTAGCGCAGTCCGAGCTCCTTCCGGGTCTGCTGGAGTCGACGACCGACCTCGCGGGCGAGTCCCTCCTCCTGGAGCTCGGGGGTCGGGGTCCGGGGCAGCGCGGCGATCGGGGTTCCCCCCTCCTCGCGAACGACCCACTGCGCGTCGGCGTGCCCCGCGCGATCCGACGCGGCCGCGCGGCGCACCCGCTTCACGTTGAGCTCGTCCGCGAGGAGCGCCTCGCCCTCGGGGCCGAGCGCGGTGAGCGCCGGGCTCGCCGGCCCGAACAGCACGAGCTCGGCGAGCGGGATGCGGGACTTCACCTCCGCCCGCTGGCGGAGCTCCCGGCCGACCTCGACCAGCGCGCGCACCTCGTCCATGGCGCGTTCGAGGTCCTCGTCGCGCGGGGCGAGCCGGGTCGGCCAGGCGCCCAGATGCACGGAGCGGTCGCGCTCCCGGAACCCGAGCTCGCCGACCTCCTGGTGGATCCACTCCGCCGTGAACGGCAGGAGCGGCGCCAGCGTCGTCGCGAGGCCGAGGAGCGCGTAGGAGAGCGTGGCGTGCGCGTCCGTCCGGTCCGGGGAGGGCGGCTCCGACCAGAACCGCGGGCGGGAACGGCGGAGGTACCACGTCGAAAGGTCGTCCACGAACCCGCGGACGGCGGCGGCGGCCCGCCGCAGGTCCGCGTCGTCGAGCCCGGCGTCCACGAGCGAGCGCGTCGCCTCGAGCCGGGAGAGGATCCAGCGGTCGAGCGCGGCCGTCGGATGGGGCTCGTCGAACGCGGCCGGCAGTCGGTCCGCGCGGGCGTTCTCCTGATGGAACGCGACGACGTTCCCGAGCGTCCCCAACGTGCGCGCGGCGGTCTTCTGGATGATCCCCTCGCTCATGCGCATCGGCTCGGTGAAGTCGACCGCGAGGAACGCCCAGCGGACCGGGTCGGCCCCGAACCGCTCGAGCAGCGACATCGGCTCGACGACGTTGCCCTTCGATTTCGACATCTTGCGCGCCTCGGGATCGAGGACCATCCCGTTGACCTCGCACGTGCGGTACGCCGGGCGGTCGAACAGGAGCGTCGCGATCACCAGCAGCGAGTAGAACCACCCGCGCGTCTGGTCGAGGCCCTCCGCGATGAAGTCGAGCGGAGCGGCGGGATCGAACGGGCCGGGTTCGAACGGGTAGTGGAACTGCGCGAACGGCGCGGAGCCGCTGTCGTACCAGGCGTCGATCGTGTACGGCTCGCGCCGCGCACGCGCGCCGCACGTCCCGCAGGCGATCTCGAGCCGGTCGACGGTGACCCGGTGCGGATCGAACGGATCCGGGAGCGGCGCCCCGAGGCGCTCGGAGAGCTCGTCGAAGCTCCCGACGCAGGTGAAGTGGCCCTGCGGGCAGCCCCAGATCGGCAGCGGGGTCCCCCAGTAGCGGTTGCGGGAGAGCGCCCAGTCCTTCGCCTCGGTCAGGAAGTTCCCGAACCGCCCCTCGCGCAGGTGCGCGGGGACCCAGTGGACGGTCGCGTTGTGCCGGACGAGTCGCTCGGTCGCGCGGGAAGTGCGGACGAACCAGGAATCGATCGCGCGGTAGAGGAGCGGCGTGCCGCAGCGCCAGCAGTGAGGGTAGGTGTGGCGGACGGTGTCCGAGCGGACGACGAGGTCCCGGGCCGCGAGGTCCTGGAGGAGGATCGCGTCGGCGACCTTGAACGATTTGCCCCGGACGAGCGGCACGACGTCCGTGAAGACCCCGCGGCTGTCGAGCGGGTCGAAGACGCCGACCTGTTCGCGCGCACCGATCCGCTGGTCGTCCGGCCCGAAGCTCGGCGCGACGTGGACGAAACCGGTGCCGTCCGCGGTGGTCACGAAGTCGTCGAGCACGACGCGGAATCGACCGGGGCCGGGTCCGGGGGTCTCGAACGGGGGCCCGTAGGTGAGCCCTTCGAGCGTCCGTCCGAGGCGGCGCTCGACGACCTCGGTCCCCGCGGGGAAGTAGCGCGGGACCGCCGCGGACGCGAGCACCGCCTCGCGCCCGTGCTCCGCCCGGACCACCGAGTACTCCACGTCCGCGCGAGCGGCGACCAGGAGGTTCGCCGGGAGCGTCCACGGGGTCGTCGTCCAGACGAGAAGATCCCGGGGCGGGCCCTCCGAGCCGACGAGCGGGAAACGTACGGTGACGGACGGATCGGTGGTCTCCCGGTACCCCTGGGCGACCTCGTGCGAGGAGAGGGGCGTCTCGCACCGGGGGCAGTACGGGAGCACGTAGTGGCCCTTCTCCAGTAACCCCCGATCGAAGAGGGTCTTCAGCGACCACCACACGCTCTCCATGTAGGGAGCGTCCATCGTTCGGTACGCCCGGTCGTAGTCGAGCCAGTAGCCGAGCCGGCGGCTCATCTCGCGCCAGACCGACGCGACCTCGAGCGTCGACGCCCGGCAGAGGTCGCAGAACCGCTCGACGCCGTACGCCTCGATCTCCTTCTTCGACTTCACGCCGAGCCGCTTCTCGATCTCGAGCTCGACGGGGAGGCCGTGGCAGTCCCAGCCCGCCATCGGGCTGACGAGGCGCTCCCCGCGCATCCGGTGATAGCGCAGTTCCACGTCCTTCAGCGTCCGTCCGACCAGGTGGCCCAGGTGCGGCGCGCCGTTCGCGGTCGGGGGTCCCTCGGTGAAGCGGAAGAGCCGCTCGCCGCGCGCCTGCGTCAGTGCCTCGGCCGGCACGCCCGTGCGCTCCCAGTACGCGAGCACCCGATCCTGGACCGACCGGCTGCTCGGCGCCCCCACTTCTGGCGCGTCGGCCATCTTGATGGTCACGACGGAGCTCGGTCAGATAAAGGCGTTCGGCGGGCCGACGGGCGTTCGGAGGCCGGCTCGAACCCGATCGGACCGGCTCGCGTGGAGATATACGGTCGGCGCCCTCGGGCCTCCGGTCGCGCCCATGCCCGCGCCGAAGCGAAGGACGCTGAAGATCAGCCGCTTCATCGTCATGGCGATGCTCCAGGCCGCTCGGGCGCGCCGCCTGGGTCTCCCCGAGACCTCGGCGCACTCGTGGGGCCTGAATCGGGCGATCTTCTACGCCGCGGCCAAGCAGGGATTCCGCGGAACCCCGGCCCGCACCACGACCGGCGAGCCGGCGCCCGCGGCTCCGCCCGAAGCGACGTACCAGCTCGGAGACGACTTCGCGTACCGCGATCCGACGAGCCCCACGCTGCTCTTCACGATCGGCGGGGAGACCCAGACGGAGGACGTCTTCCAACGGCAGATCGCGCAGCGCTTCGGGGGCGAGGCGAACTTCCGGCAGGCGTGGACCGAGGCGACGCGCATCGTCGGGGAGTACGACGAGGAGCTTCTGAAGTCGGGGCGCCAGTTCTATTCGACCGTCTATCGCCCGCGTCGGGACGAGCTCGCCGCGCAGTGGACGGCGCGCTATGTCCCCGAGGCGGCCGGCACGCCGCCGAGTTCCTAGGCCCGGACCGCGACGAACTCGTAGGCCCTCGGGTGCCCGAGGGCCCGCAGCGCGACCTCGAGCGCGTGGCGTTCGGAGCCGGGCCGGTACTCGTCGCGGAGCATCTGCTGGGCGGCCGCATCGCCCCGGCCCCAGGCCCACGCGACGTACTCGTGGACGGAACCGCTGGGGGAGAACTGGAAGAGCCGCGGCGTCCCGCCGAGCGTGCTCCCGAGGAAGACCATCGCCGCGAGCCGACGGGTCTCGTGGCGCATCGCGTGACGCCAGAAGAAGTCGGCCAGATGATCGACGGCCGCCGGGGTCGACGCGAAGGAGCGCGTCCGCATGTACCGGCCGACGGCGGCGAAGTCGCCCATCAGGCCGACCCCGGCGAGGGCGAGGCGCGGCCCCAAGCGCATCAGCTTTCCTCCCCGCAGGTCCGAGGTGTTCGGGCCGAGGAACGGGGGGAGCGGGTCGCGGAGGAAATCGGTGTACTTGGCCCCGAGGAGGACCCCCCGCTGGAACACGAGACCGACGATCGGAGCCCCCCGACGGGTCGCCGCTTCGGCTCCCTCGATCTGGGGGACCCGCCCGTCCGACGTGAAGTACAGTCCGGAGGGGTCGTCCGGTCCGGGGCGCCGCCGTACCCGATTGGGCGGGGTTGCGCGCGCGCTGGGTCCTTCCCGACGAGCCACGGGAAGCCGCAGAGGGGCACGCTCTCTTGAGCTTCGTGCCGGGCGATCCTCGGGGATGCCGCGCCGCGTCGGGCGTCGACTAGCGGCGCAGGCCGTACGGGGGCGGGGTTCGGGACTCCGGTCCGACGAAGCTGGACGGATGCTGGCGCACGATCGTGCCCTCGACCTCGGTGACGTGGCAGTACCGACCGAGGACGACCTGGGGAGCGCGCACGAACCTGACGTCCACGCCCTCCAAGTTCACCGTCTCGGCCTCGATCCGATCGACCGTCACGTCGCACTCGTGGAAGAGGACCTTGTCGACAACGTTGGGGACCTTCCCGTAGAGGACGACGGAGCGACCGATGATCGGGCCGAAGCGGGAGGTCTCGCGCAACCGCGCGAAGAACGTGGGGACGGCCACGGTTCCCGGGATGCGCGCACCGCCGACGAGCTGGGCGGCCCCGGCGGCGAGGCTCGGGGACTCGAGGAGGCCCGTGACCGACGTCGTCCCATCGATCGTGAGGGGGCCCGCCGCGCGCACGGTACCGCGGATCGTCAGGGACCCGGCGTGGACCGGGGCATTGGCGCGGAGCGTCCCCTTCAGCGAGAGCGACTGGGCGACCTCGATGGGTCCGGCGACCTCGAGCGTTCCCTCGCCGCGCACGGTTCCCGCCCGCAGCCGTCCGCCGACCGACACCAGCCCCCGGAGGCGAAGGTCCCCGATGGTCGCGTCCGTCGCGACCTTGGCCGTGCCGCTCACCGTCCAGCGCGCGACCTCGATCGTGTCGTGACGGACCGCCCCTCGGTCCCGCAGCTGCCCGGGTCGCGGGGTCGGGACCGACGCCGGGGAGCGTGGAGGGACGGCCGGGGCGGACACGCGAAGCTACTCTCCTGCCCGAGGCACCGGAGGGATGTGCAGTCGTCGGTGCTGGATCATGATGCAGGAGTTCTCGAAGACCGTCATCCCGGCAGCCCGCGCCTGCGCCGCAGCGGCCGCATGCCCGACGCCGAGCTGCATCCAGACGACCGGGGCCCGGCGGGCGATCGCCTCGTCGACGATCGGCGGGACCTGGTCGCTGCGACGGAAGACGTCGACGATATCAACCGGGACGTCCGGAGGGATCGCGGCGAGCCGGGGGAACGACGTCTCGCCCAGCACCTCCGGGACCCGCGGGTTGACCGGGACGATCCGATAGCCCTGCGACCGAAGGTACCGGGCGACCGCATTCGAGTCGCGTTCGGGCTTGTCGGAGAGGCCGACGATCGCGATCGTGCGTGCGGTCGTCAGGATCCGGCGGAGCACTTCGTCGGTCCCGTCCATGGGACCGCCGCACAGCCGTCGGCTAGATGATTCTGACGCCCTCCGTGGGGGGGGTTCAACCTCATTAGCTCCCGTTCCCCGACCGTCCCGAGGAGGGAGATGTACCTCGACTACGTCGGCCTACGCGTCACGAACCTCGCGCGGGCGATCCGATTCGTCACCAAGGGGCTCGGTCTCGAGGAGGTCCGCCGCGGACGGATGGGCCACGGCGGGGTCTGGGTCCTCTACATGGACCGGG
>JASHUJ010000134.1 GCA_030040035.1 Thermoplasmata archaeon | reverse complement strand
CCTCGAGTGGAGCGGCGGTTCGGAGGTGCTGGCGACGGGCCTGAGCGGGTCGTACGCGCTCGACACGACCGCGCTCGCGAACGGCGCCTATTCGATCGTCTTCACCGAGACCGCGGCCGGCACGACCTCGACGACGCGGAGCGTGGCGATCTACGTCGACAACACGCCGGCGGCCACGCCGCCCCCAGCCACTCCGACGAAGCACAGCGGCGCGCCGTTCCTCGGCGGAGTCTTCGCGGGCAGCGACCTGGTCATCCTGGTCGGCATCCTCGGAGCGCTCGCCGGAGCGGGCGCGGTGTATGTCGCGACCCGGCGGCGGGGCTCAAGCCCGCCGCCCCCCCGGTCGGAGGGCCCAGCGGAGGTCACGAAGTAAGCGCGCCGGCGGGGACCCGCCTATGGCCAACCCTTTCCCTCTCTCCATCGCGTGTGATGCGACGGCTTACCGGTGGGAGCGATCGGGCCGACGTTAGGACGCGGAACGTTTGGCGCGCAGTGCCCGCTGCCGGTCGAGCAGGGCCTGGATGCGGGGATCCCCGCGGACGGACGCGTAGAGCGGCGAGTACCGCAGGTCGAGGACCGGGAGCACGCGCAGCTCGGAGGCGCGCTGCATGCCCGCGATGAACGCTTCGCGCTCCCCGAGCGCGAAGCGGATGAAGGAGGCGAAGAGCACGGTCATCTCTCCACCCTGCGCCCTCCGCTCGAGCCGCTCGATCGCCCGGCGCGCCTGCTCGGGATGGCCGCGGCGGGCGGCGAGGATCGCCCGGTACGTCTCCGTCCAGGCGTTGTCGGGGCGCAGACGCTCGAGCTCGCGCACCATCTCCTGCGCGTGGTCGAGGTCGTCCCGGCTCAGGTAGAACTCGGCCCGGTGGGCGGCCGTGCGGTACGGCGCGAGGGACTCGTTCCGCGCCCAGAACGCGAGCGCCTCGTCGATCCGTCCGGCGTAGAAGTAGCACCGCCCGAGGAACGTCGTGACGTTGATGTCGACCGGGTCGAGACGCCGGGCGGCCTCGAGGAGCCGGATCGCCTCGTCGAGATCCCCGGTACCTCCCGCCAGCTGAGCGAGCCAGCGGTACGGGTCGGCCAAGCTGGGATTCAGCTCGAGCGCTCGGCGCGACTCCTCCTCGGCCCCGACGAGCTCGTCGGTCACGAGGAGGAGCCCCGCGAGGGTCGAGTGCGCCTCGGCGAGGGCGTCGTTCTGGGCGATCGCGGTCAGGAGCTCCGACCGGCAGCGCCGGAGAGCGTCGTCGTAGGGAACGGCGCCTTCGGGCGCGAGCCAGAGGAGGCAGCCCGCGAGGCCGACGCGGGCTCGGGAGAAGCGCGGGTCCCGCAGTACCGCTTCCTCGAACAGCGCCATCGCCTGGCGCATGGTCGTTTCCGAGCTGCGCTCGACGTACAGCTTGCGGCCGTGCAGGAAGCTTGCGTAGGCTTCGAGGTCCGAGGTGTCCCCCGCCGACGGGAGGACGGCCGCCGAGGGCCGGTCCGAACCCCGGCCAGCGACCTGGCCCGAGATGGCGAGCGCGATCTGGCCCGCGATGTCGTCCTGGATCGCGAAGATATCGTCGAGCGAGCGGTCGTAGCGGGACGACCACAGGTGCGCTTCGGAGCTCGTGTCCACCAGCTGGACCATGACCCGGAGACGACCGCCCGCCTTGCGGACCGATCCCTCGAGCGCGAGCCGCACCCCGAGATCGTGGCCGACCTCCCGCATCGACTTGGTCGAGCCCTTGTAGCGCAGCACCGACGTGCGCGCGATCACGCGGACGCTCGGGATCTTCGCGGTCTGCGCAATCAGCTCGTCCGTGAGCCCGTCGGCGAAGTACTCGTCCAGAGGATCGGGGCTCAGGTTCGCGAACGGCAGGACCGCCAGCCGCAGCTCGGCGGTCGGCTCGGGGACCGCGGGCCGCGATCCGGGCGCCCGGTCGGACAGCTCGACGCGGTAGATCTCGACCGGCAGCTCGACGTGCTTCAACTGGCGGGGCCCGAGCTTCTCGATCTCCACCGGGAGCTTGTTGCGGACGAGCTCGTAGACGGAGCCCGAGATGCAGATGCCGCCCGCCTCCGCGAGCGGCTCGATGCGCGACGCGACGTTGACGGCGTCGCCCACGATGTCCGCTCCATCGTCGATCACGTCGCCCAGGTGGATCCCGATGCGCAGGCGGATCGGGTGACGCACGTCGGGCGCGGCGTTGCGGCGGGCGACCGCGCGCTGGATCTCGATCGCGCAGCGGAGCGACTCGACCGCGCTCGGGAACTCGAGGAGGAACCCGTCCCCGAGCGTCTTCACCTCGCGGCCCCCGTGCGGAGCGAGGAGCGAGCGCACCAAGCCCTGATGCTCGGCGCGCAATCGCAGGGCCGCGTCCTCGTCCTCCTGGGCGAGGCGCGTAAACCCGGCGAGGTCCGTGAACACGATCGCGGAGAGCCGCCGCGAGCTCGCCGGCACGACGCGCCGATTCCGTCGGCCCGAGTTAAGGGCTCCTCACCGCAGGGGAGCCCGATCGGGGTCGAGATCACCCGGTCGAGTCGGTCGGCGGGGTCCACCCCCGGATCGGCCGGATCGGGATCTCGTTCTTCCGCAGGAGCGCCACAAACCGCGGGTCACCGCGGATCGGGTCGAAGTAGACGCCCCGGTACCAGAGCCACAGGAGGTGTTCGCCGTCCCGATCGTCCTGCTCGAGGAGATCGAGGGCCCGCTCCCTTTCCCCGAGGGCGGAGTGCAGCATGGCCAGGTACGTCCTCGCCTGGTACGACTTCCCTTCCCCCGCGGCGACGGCCCGGAGGATCTCGCGGGCTTCGTCGGGGCGCCCGACCAGGGCGTTCAGCATGGCGTGGTCGAAGAGATCGGAGTCGGATGCACCGGTGGTGGGCTGCTCCGCTTCCCTACGCGCCAGTTCAAGACGGCCGGCGGCGAACGCATAGAGCCCCAGGACGTTGTGCAGGCCGAGCTCGTGGGGGTGGCTCGCCACGGCCTTCTCCATCTCCCGGATCGCGAGGTCGAAGTTGCCGCTCTCGAAGTCCGCCCACGCGAGCAACGAACCCGCCCGTCCTCCCGGGTCGAGTCGGATCTCCCGGCGGAACATCTCCTTCGCTTCGTCGAACCGTTCCTGGGCGATCAGGAACAGGCCGTAGAAGCGATACGCGATGGTGTTGCTCGGGTTCAGTTCGATCGCGCGCTCGAACTCGGCCTCCGCGCGGGTCCAGTTATGGTCGAACTGGAGGGCGATGTTCCCGAGGGTGGTATGGGCATCGGACGAATCCGGATCGAGCTCGATCGCGCGGGCGGCCAGCTCCCGCGCCCGGGGCATGACCTCGGGCATCGGGATCGAGTCCCCGGCGGCTTGGACGTAAAGATTGCCCCAGGCCGCATATGCCTCGGCGAAGCGGGGATCGAGCCGGGTGGCCTCCTCGAAGCACTGGAACGCCTCCCGAAGGCCCGGGAGACCCTCGGAATTCGCGGCGACGAGGCCCCGAAGGTACGCGTCGTACGCCGCGGGGTTCTCGGTGGGCGGCCGCACGGCGGTGCGGCGGCCGGTCTTCACGAGCTCGAGCCGGAGCGACTCCGCGGTCCGCTCGGCGATATCGGACTGCACCGCGAACACGTCGTCGACCTCCCGGTTGTAGGTGCTCGCCCAAATGTGCTGCTGATTGGAGACGTCGATCAACTGGAGCGTGATCCGCAGCCGATTCCCGGATTTCCGGACGCTCCCTTCGAGCACCGTGTCGACGTTCAGCTCGGATCCGATCTGGGCGATCGACTTGGGCTGCGACTTGTACGTCGCCACCGATGTGCGCGCGATGACGCTGAGGCCGGGGACCTGAGAGAGCACCGAGATCAGCTCCTCGGTGAGGCCGTCGGCGAAGTAACTGTCGGAAGGATCCGCGCTGATGTTCGTCAGCGGGAGCACGGCGAGGTGGCGCGCGGGTAGGCCCTCGGACGGCGTCGGATCGAGAGGGCGGCGATCCCACGGCTGGACGAACCGGTAGACCGGGATGGGCAGGTGGATGTTCTTCAGCTGCGCGACGGGCAGCTTCGCGAGCGGGGTCGGGACCTTGTTCTGGATCTGGTCGTACACCTGCTGGCTGACGCAGATCCCTTCGGGCTCCGCGAGGGGTTCGATGCGCGACGCGATGTTCACGGCGTCGCCGAGCACGTCGCCGTTCGTCTCCACGACATCCCCGACATGGATCCCGATCCGGATGCGGATCTTCCAGCCATCCGGCGAGGCCGCGTTGTAGTCGTGCAAGATCCGCTGGATCTCGATGGCACAGTTCGCGGCGTCGAGCGCGCTATCGAACTCGACGAGGAACGCGTCCCCGATCGTCTTCACCTCGCGGCCCCGGTGCTTCGCGAAGACGGGGCGCAGGAGCCGGTTGTGGCGGGCCAGGACCTCGAGGGCCGACCCCTCGTCCGCTTGCGCCAGCGCCGTGTAGCCGACCATGTCGGTGAACACGATCGCCGCGAGGTGCCGTTGGCTCGCCGCCATCGGTCCCGAAGGAGATTCCGCGCTGTTAAGGGCTCGCACCGGAGATGCTGGAACGGGCCAAGCGCACGCGTCCGACCGCCGCTCGATCGCCTCGGACGTCCCCCACTTCGTCGCGCGTCGCCCCGCTTATCTGCCCTAGGTCCCTGATCGGTCGATGGCGAAGATCCCCCCGATCGAGCAGACGTACTACTTTGCCGTGCCCCCGAGCCGGGTCTTTGCCGCGCTGACCCAACCCCGGAAGCTGACGACCTGGTTCCTCGAGAAGGCCTCCCTCACGCCGAAGAGCGGGACCCCCTTCGCGTTCACCTGGCGCGGCGGCTTCACGATGAAAGGGAAGGTCGAGGCGATCGCAGCGCCTCGCCGGCTCGAGCTCGAGTGGGTCGATCGGTTCGACGGCGGGCGGACGTTCCGGACGAAGGTACGGTTCTCCCTGCGGAAGAAGGGCAGGGGGACGATCCTCACGGTGACCCACCGAGGGTTCAAGTCCGGCAAGCGCTGGATCTGGCTGCACGGAGCCATCCAGTCGGGCTGGGCGTACTACCTCATGAACCTGCGTTCGGTGCTCGAGCACGGCGTCGACCTGCGCCACGACTCGGACGCCCTGAACTAGGCGGGGGCGCACCGGCGCTGCGCCGGGCTAGGCGAACTCGCCCTTGGGCCGCAGGAACTTCACGACGTAGCCGTCGGGGTCGTTGATCGTGAACGCCTTCCCGTAGGGCCAGTTGCGCAACCGGGATTCGATCGTCGCGCGTGCCTTCTTCGCCTTGGCGTAGACGCCTTCGACGTTCCGCAGCTCGACGTTGACGATCACGCCCGCTCCGAGCGGCGTGCTGACCCACTTCTGGTAGTCGCGGTACTCGCCGCCGCCTTCCCCGGTCCAGATCCGTCCGAGGGCGATCACAGCCCCTCCGATCCCGACGCCGGCGTAGGAGAGCTTTCCGTCCTCTCCCTTCCACTCCCAGCGGGTCGTGAACCCGAGCGCCCGGTAGAACCGGACCGACCGATCGACGTCGTGGACGTTGAACATCACGCTGATCTCCGCTTTCATGGCCGCAGCGCCCGCACGCGCGGGAAAGATATGTTGACCGCCCCGACGCGACCCGGTCACGTACCGGTCGGTGGGGAGCGCCGGAAGGTCGGCCGCGCCGCGGACCCTTACCTACGGGCCGGGCGGTTCCGCCCGGTCGGGCCAGAGGTCGACCCGGTCAGAGCCCGAATCCGCCGGTCACCACGAGGTAGATCCCGACGATAACGAGGATGATCGCGAGGACGAGGAGGAGCCAGTGGATGATCCACGCGGCGATGAACACGATGACGCCCACGATGATCAGGATGACGGCGAGCGGAAGTCCGAAGAAGCTCGACATGGTGACCGGACCGACCCGGCGTCGGTGACGGAGTCCCAGTCGGGTCGCGGTAGATAAGCCTGCCGAGTTCGCGAGCTCGCCCGGACGATTCGTTCAGGACGCGACCGCGTAGATGAATCCGCGCGGGGGCGACCAGACGATCGATGCGACGCCGCCGGCACCGGCCAGGATGGCGCCGAGATAGAAGCCCCCGAAGCCGAACACCAGGCTCAGGACGGCGAGCACGAGCGCGAGGACCCCGTTCGCGAGATGGTGGTACGGCTCCGAATAGACGAGGAGGGCGGTCGCAAAGAGGAAGAGGCCGACGATCAGGAGACCGAACTCGAGGAAGAGGATCGCCTCCAGGAGGACGAGAAGGCTCCCGATCGCGATCAGGTAGAGGGCCGCCCGGGGCCGGGGCTCGATCCGGGAGACGGACACTGAATAGATGGACCGCGACGGCCCCGCTGCGCTCATGCGTGATGCCTGACCGAGGGAACCCCGCGCCGGTATTCAACGCTTGGTCGCCGGCCGCGCGCGTCCCGCCCCGCGCGGCTTCGACGCAACCCATATCTAAGACACGACCTGCCTGTGCCCTCGTTCATGGACGGCGCGCACCCGGACGCGTTGACGCAGCTCGAACGGCAGGTCATCGATCACTACCACGTCCTCCGCCCGACCCGGGCCGCCTCGCTCGGCCTGCACGAGTACGACGGGA
>JASHUJ010000133.1 GCA_030040035.1 Thermoplasmata archaeon | reverse complement strand
CCATGGTGTACACCCGGAGTTTTCGGCGTAAATTACGAGCGGAACGCGCGTTATAACGCTTGGGTTCGGTGAGAAAAATCGACCCCTTGACCCCCCACTTCGGGACCCCCTTCCGGGGGTGTCCGGGGGCCCGCCCGGCCGCGCCCGGAACGTCGGCGGGGCCGCGCGCGGCAACGCCTATTACCGCCCTCCGCACTCCGACCCTGGTACGATGCCCGAGGAGCGCCCCGATACGTCGGAACCGGCGGCAAAACCGGATTCCGCGCCCGAGCCGGTCGCCTCCGTCGAGGATTGGGCCACGCGCTACAAGTACCTCCTCGCGGACTTCGAGAACTACCGGCGCCGGGCCGAGCGCGAGCGCGAGACGCTGACGCGGCAAGTACGGGCGGGCCTCCTGCGGGAGGTCCTGCCGATCGTAGAGGGGTTTCGGACCGCCCAAGAGGCGCTCGCTCATCTTCCGCCCGCCGACCCGATCCGCAAGGGGCTGGAACTGCTCGACCGCGAGTGGATGACGTTCCTGAAGCACGAGGGGGTCGAGCCGGTCGCCGCCGTGGGTCGGCCGTTCCGCGCGGACGAGGCGGAAGCGGTGGGGGAGACCGGGGCCTCGCCCGAGCACCCGGCGGGCGCCATCGCCGAGGTCGTCCAACAGGGGTATCGATTCTACGGCGGCCTCCTTCGTCCGGCCAAGGTCATCGTCGCGCGCGATCGCTCGGCGCCGCCGGGGGTCGCGGGCGCCGTCGCGCCGGACGGTAGCGCCGAGGAGTCGTGAGGTCATGGAGCGCTCGTCCGATGTCAGCGGCTTCTACCGGCGCAGCATCGAGGAGCGGCGCGCCTTCCTTCGCGAGTGGGCGGGCCTCACCGAGGCCGAGGCGCGCGCGTACGAATTCCCGCCGGGGATCGACCCCGGCACGCTCGACCGGATGATCGAGAACGTGGTCGGGGTCCTGGCGCTCCCCGTCGGGATCGCGACGCACTTCCGCATCAACGGGCGCGACTACCTCGTCCCGATGGCGATCGAGGAACCCAGCGTCGTCGCGGCCGCCTCGAACGCCGCCAAGGTTGCCCGGGCCGCCGGCGGATTCCAAGCCGCGACCACCGCCCCGGTGATGATCGGGCAGGTGCAGATCCTGCACGTCCCCGACCCGGCGGCCGCGCGCGAGCGGATCCTTGCGCACAAGGCCGAGCTGATCGACGCGGCGAACGCGAAGGATCCGATGCTGGTCAAGTTCGGCGGGGGCGCGAAAGACCTCGAGGTCCGGGTCCTCGATACGCCCCGGGGCCCGATGGTCGTCGTCCATCTGCTGGTGGACGCCCGGGATGCGGGCGGCATGAACGCCGTGAACACGATGTGCGAGGCGCTCGCGCCCGAGTTCGCTCGACTGAGCGGGGGCCGGGTCCTCCTGCGGATCATCTCCAATCTCGCGATCCATCGGTTGGCGCGCGCCCGCACGACGTTCCGGGCCGACCTCCTGAAGACCGAAACGACCTCCGGCCCCGAGGTCGTCGACGCGATCCTCGACGCCTACGCGTTCGCGGTGGCGGATCCCTTCCGCTGTGCCACGCACAACAAGGGCATCATGAACGGCGTGTCGAGCGTGGTCGTCGCGACGGGCAACGACTTCCGAGCGATCGAGAGCGGCGCCCACACCTACGCGGCCTGGCTGGCCCGCGGCTCGGCCGGAGTCGTCCGACCCCTCACCACGTACGAGAAGGATCGCGACGGCAACCTCGTCGGATCGATCGAGATCCCGGTCGCGGTCGGTCTGATCGGCGGGGCGACCGCGGTCCATCCGGCTGCGAAAGCGAACGTCAAGGTCCTCGGCGTGAAGACCGCCCGGGAGCTGGGCGAAGTGCTCGCCTCGGTCGGATTGGCCCAGAACTTCGCCGCGCTCCGGGCCCTGGCCACCGAGGGCATCCAGCGCGGCCACATGGAGCTCGCCGCGCGGAACTTCGCCGTCAACGCGGGGGCCCGGCCGGACGAGGTCGACCGGGTCGTCGCCCGCATGGTGGCCGAGCACGCGATCCGCTTCGATCGGGCCCAGTCGATCATCGACGAGTTGCGACGCGGCGGCGGATGAAGGTCGGCGTCCTCGCGCTCCAGGGCGACGTCCCGGAGCATCTGCGTGCGCTCGGCCGCGTCGTGCGGGAGACCGAGGTCGTCCCGGTCCGCACGCCCGAGGAGCTCGAGCAGGTCGACGCCCTGTTCCTCCCGGGCGGCGAGTCGACGACGATCGCCCGCCTTCTCCTCGGATCCGGCCTGTGGGCGCGACTCGCGCGTCGCCTCGACGACGGGTTCCCGGTCCTGGCCACCTGCGCCGGGATGATCCTCCTCGCCCGCGAGGTCGTGCCGAGCGGTTCGGGGCGAGATCCCCCGACCTTCGGGATCCTCAACGTCGCCGTGCGGCGGAACGACTACGGAGCGCAACGGGAGTCGTTCGAGGCGCCGGTAAAGCTCGACGGACTGAAGGGGGGGGATTTTCCCGGCGTCTTCATCCGGGCCCCGCGGATCCTCGCCGTCGGTCCTTCCGCTCGCCCGATCGCGCACCACGGGGAGGAGATCGTCGGGGTCGCGGAGGGCGGGATCT
>JASHUJ010000132.1 GCA_030040035.1 Thermoplasmata archaeon | reverse complement strand
CGCAGCTCGTCGGCGATCCGCCGCACGGCGTGGACCGGGATCGCGAAGCCGACCCCCTGAGCGAACGGCATCATCGCCGTGTTGATCCCGATGACCGAGCCCGAAAGATCGAGGAGCGGTCCTCCGCTGTTGCCCGGGTTGATCGCCGCGTCCGTCTGGACCAGGCCCTCGAAGATGAAGTCGGAACCGAGGAGCGGTCGGCCCAGCGCGCTCACGACGCCGGTCGATACCGTGGGGCCACCGGGCAGTCCCAGAGCGTGGCCGACGGCAAGGACGATCTGGCCGACCTTCAGGTGGTCGGAGTCCCCGAGCCGCGCCGCCGGGACCTCGACAGCATCGACCTTGACGAGCGCGACGTCCGTCACGGCGTCCCCTCCAACGACCTCTCCGGGGAGCTCGCGCCCGTCGGCGAGGTGGACCTTGAGCGAGGTCGCGCCCTCCACGACGTGCTGGTTCGTCAACAAGTACCCGCTGGAGTCCCAGACGACCGCGCTCGCCTGTCCGGGCATCGCGTACGCGCCCGATCCGCGGCGCCGTCCGACCCGCAGGCTCTCGACGCTCGCCACGCTCGGTCCGATCGCCGCGACGGCGCTGACGATCCGGTCCTCGAGATCGGCGGCGCTCACGGCCGCCCTCCCCGGGTGCTTCGGGGGTCCGCCGTCCCGGGCCACGGCATCAGCGGCTCGGGCCCGTTCGGAGGCAGGGGCATCGGCTGGCCGGGTACGTCCATCGGCCTCACTCCTCGAGAAGCTTCTGGAGCTTCTCGAACAACGCCTCGGCCTCCTTCTCCTTCTTGCGGCCTCCCTCCCAGCGCGCGTTCACGATCTGCACCAGGAGTTCCGCGACCTGGTCCATCCACGGCCCTTCCTGCGCGTCGAACCGCTTCTTGATCTTCTCCCGAAGCAGCTCGTTGTACGCACGGTAGGCGGACCAGACCCACGGTCCGTACCGGAAGTGCCCTCGTCCCGTTTCCGACTCGTTCTCGGTCATGTGTAGCTCTGGAACCATCGTTCCAACCTACGTCACCGGACGGGCGAGGATATTGACCGGGTCGATTGCCGACCGGTCACATTTTCGCGGCCCCTCCGCCGGGCCGCCTCGGTGTCGGATCGCGCGATGATTACGGTCGCGTAACTGACCCGCTAAAAGGAACCGGCCGCTAGGAGTCGCGGAGGAAATCGTGTCCGAGGAGCCGAGCGAGTTCCAGTCGTCGCGGCTGGACGAACGAGTCCTCTCGGCGCTCCAGGGGCTCCCGGGGCGCCTTGCGTTCAGCGGGCTGAAGCGGGTCCTGCGAGCGCACCCGGAGTCCCTGTCGCGCGCCCTGCGTCGGCTCGAGCGTGAGGGGCTGGTCGAGCGGGTCGATGGAGGGTATCGGGCCCTCGCGAGCCTCGACCCCGCCCGCGCGAGCCTCACGCGCGACCTGCGGACGATCGCGGCCATCGATCTGCCGAGCGGTACGACCGGCGACGGGCTCCTGACCCGTCTCACGGGGCGCTGGTTCGGATCGCTGCGATGGGTCGGGGTCGTCGATCGGGACGACGAGCGCCTGCTCGCTTGGGGACGGCGGGACGGATCCGAGTACGTCCTGTTGGGCGTCCACGAGGGACGACTCCATGTGTACGTCCCCGAAGGCGACGGACCGTCGGGAGCGTCGGGCGATGCCGACGATGCGGCCTACGAGCTCCTGGTGCACGCGGTCGACGCGCTGCGCCCGACGGCGCCGGTCGAGGGGACGGTCACGTTCCTGGCCACGTTCGGTGCGACTCCGCCGGCGTGGACGCGCGACAACTGATCGGACGCGAACCTGCTCGGACGCCGCTCGAGTCCGCCGGCGCCGGTGGCTCGCGTGGCGCTCGACGTCGATCTCCTCGATTCCGGCGGCACCGGCTTAAGACGGGTGGCCCGTGTACTCGGAGCGGAATCCAGTCGGATGACCGACGTCCTTTCCGTTCCCGGTACCTCGCCTCGCCCGCTGCCGACGGAGGGCTCGCCGACCGGAGGATCTTCGGCGCTCGCGATCGACGTGCGAGGCGTCTCGAAGCGATACGCGACGATCCAGGCGCTGAGCCACGTGAGCTTCACCGTACCCTCCGGTGAGATCGTCGGTCTCTTGGGGCCGAACGGAGCCGGCAAGTCGACCCTGATGAAATCGATCCTCGGGCTCGTGCGGCCGGATCTCGGCGAGATCCGGGTCTTGGGGCACGAGGTGCGCGAGGATCCGGTGGCGATCAAGCGCCTCGTCGGGTACGTGCCCGAAGCCCCGGCGCTCTACGAGTTCCTGACCGGAGCGGAATACCTCGACTTCGTCGCGGACATGTACGGACTCCCACGCGAAGTGCGTTCCGAGCGGATCGCGCAGTTCCTGGCGGGTCTCGAGCTGGCCGGGCACGAGAACGCGCTCATCAGCAGCTACTCCCAGGGGATGAAGCAGAAGGTCGCGCTCTCCGCCGCGCTCGCCCACCGACCCCGGGTCCTGATCCTCGACGAGCCGCTGAACGGACTCGACCCCCGATCGGCCCGGGTGACGAAGGACCTGCTGCGCAACCTGGCGCGCCACGAGGGGGTCGGCGTCGTGTTCAGCACGCACGTGCTCGAGATCGCCGAGGCCATCTGCGACCACGTCGTGATCCTTCGCCACGGCGAGGTCGTGGCCTCGGGGACCGTGCCGGTCCTGCGCGCCCAGGCGGGCCTGGCCGGCTCGGGGCTCGAGGAGGTCTTCCTCGCGCTCACCGGGACCGGCGACCTGAGCGACGTCGTCGCCGCCCTCAGCCACTGAGGGGGGATCGTCACGGACCTTCATCGCGTCCGCCGTCTGGCCCAGATCCTGGTCGCCTCGCAGCTGCGCGCGGGTCGCCCGAACACGAATCCCCGAAGCTTCCTCGGGCGAGGGATCGTCATCGCGATCGCCGACGCCGGGCTCTTCCTGGCGGCGTTCGCCGTCGTCTCGCTCGCCCTGGGCCCGCTCGGGCTCACCTCGACCGAGCTCCGTCTCTCCGTCGTCACGCTCGCTCCCCTGTTCCCCCTCGTGGCGGTGGCCGCCACGCTCATCGCGGGCGTGATGTTCGAGCTGACGAACGCCTCGCGGTTCTCGTCGAGCGATGCCGCGAACTGGCTGCCGCTCTCGCCGGCCGAGTACGTGGCCGCGTCGGCGACCGCGATCTCCTACTCGTACTCGCCCGGCATCGCTCTGTTGCTCGGGGCGTTCCTACCGGTAACGCTCGCGGTCGGCGTCCCGGCGACGTTCGCGCTGACCGCCTTCCTCACCGTCCTCGGGCTCGTGGAGGGGGCCGTCCTGGTCGAGATGGTGCGCTCGGTCGTCCAGCGGACCGGCTCCCTCGGCGCGGGACGCTTCGCACGCCTCGTGATCGTCCTGCGCGCCGTCCTCCTCATCGGGCTGATCCTGATCTTCGACCTCGCGTTCAACCCGGTGATCATCCTCGGGTTCATCCGGGAAGCGACGGCGTTCGAGTGGATCACCTCCGCGATCCCGCTCTTCTGGTCGACCCGCGCGCTCGCCGAGTGGTCCGCGGGGTCGAGCGCGCTCGCCGGGGCCTTCGCCGCCGGCCAGTTCGTCTTCCTCGTCCTGCTCGTGTATTCGGCCGGGGCCGTCCGCGCCCGCTTCTGGGTCCCCAATCCCGCTGAGGTCGCCGAGATCGCGCCGGCGGTGCGGCCCGGTCATCCGTACCTCGCGGCGGTCGGGCTCTCCGGGCCCGAGGCGGCGATCGCTTCGAAGGACCTGCGGGGGTTCGTCCGGCGTCGCGAGATGCTGCCGACGCTGGTGATCCCGGTAGTGCTCCTGCTCCTCCTCGCGGTCGAGGGCTCGATGTTCGGCCGCCTGGGCTCGATCTTGTGGGTCGGATGGGTCGTCGGGTTCTTCGCGCTCCTCCTCTCGGTGACCTCGATCGGCCAGGAGCGGCGGGCGCTCCAGTCGCTCTACGCCTACCCGATCACCGGTCGCAACGTGCTGCGCGCGAAGGCCGCGTCGATCCTCGTCCCGACGCTCGTCGCGGCGTTCGGGATGCCGATCGTGGTCTCCGCGCTGTTCGGCCTGCCGCTCCGGGCGCTCGGGGGGTTCATCGTCGCGTGCGCGGCGGCGGCGGTCGTCCTCGCCTTCTGGGGTCTCGCGTTCGCCGCGCGGTACTCGGACTACCAAGACCGACCCCGGCCGCAGTACCTTCGACCGGGCGCGATGGTCGGGGCGCTCGCGTCCGGGATGGTGATCCTGTTCTCGATCCTCGTTCCGGCGACGTACGCGTTCCTCGCGCCGGCCGTCTCGCAGGCGGTCGTCGGTTTCGCGATCGGGTCGGGGGGCATCGCGATCGCGGCCGGGGCGCTCGCGTTCTTCTGGGCCCGCTCCGGGTTCGACCAGCTCTTCCGCCAGCTGCCGTTCTAGCCCCGCGGCCCGTCGTTCCGCGCGCGCGTCGGATCACCAGCCGACCGGGAGCCCCCGGGTCTGCTCGTCCAGCCAGCGCTGGAGAGGTCGGAAGTAGTCGACGAGCGCCGTCGCGTCCATCCGGCGCTCTCCCGTCAGGACCTCCAGCGCGTCGGGCCACTCCCGGCTGCTGCCCAGCTCGAGCATGGCGCGCAGCCGGTCCCCCGCGGCCCGGGATCCGAAGATCGAGGCGCGGTGCAGGGGACCCGAGGCCCCGGCGGCCCGGACCAGCGCCCGGTGGAACTGGAACTGGAGGATGTGCGCGAGGAAGTAGCGGATGTACGGGACGTTCGCCGCGACGTGGAATTTCGCCCCGGGGTCGAACTCGCCCGGGTCCCGTCCGGGCGGGCTCGTCACCCCCTGCAGGCGCTCCCGGATCTCCCACCACGCCGGGTTGTAGTCGTCGGGCGCGATCTCCCCCGAGAAGACCCGCCACCGCCACTCGTCGATGAGGAGGCCGAACGGCAGGAACGCGATCTTCTGGAGGGCCCAGTGGAGGAGGAGGCCGAGATCGGCGTCGGATCCCGGCACCCGGTCGAGCAGACCGACCTGCACGAGATACTCCGGCGTGATCGAGAGCGCGATCGTGTCCCCGACGGCCTCGTGGAAGCCGTCGTGCGCGCTGTCGCGGAACAGGTACGGCTGGCGCGCGTAGGCGCGCTGGTAGTAGTTGTGCCCGAGCTCGTGGTGGACCGTCAGGAAATCCTCGCCCGAACCCTCGATGCACATCTTGAGGCGGAGATCGTCGACGTAGTCGATGTCCCACGCGCTCGCGTGGCAGACGACCTCGCGGCCCGGAGGACGGACCAGCATCGAGCGCTCCCAGAACGTCGCCGGTAGCGGCTCGAAGCCG
>JASHUJ010000131.1 GCA_030040035.1 Thermoplasmata archaeon | reverse complement strand
AGCTCCGCCATGAGCGAGTCGATGTCGGGTTCGCCCTCCGCGCCCGCCGCGGCCCCGCCCGCGGCCGCCCCGGCCGCCGCGCCGCCGGCCGCGGCCGGGGGTGGAGTCGCGGGGATCACCGGTGGCGCCTGACCGACGTCCTCGGGAGTCTCGAGATACGCCGGAGCGGCCGCGGGCGGAGCGGCCGGGGGCGAGGGACCACCCGCGCCGGGGGGCGCGCCGCCGGCCGCGGCAGCAGGGGCGGCCGCCGGAGGCTGCCGGCGCCGTCGCAGGAGCAGGAGGGCGACCAAGAGCGCGACGATGATCGCGACCGCCGCGATGCCCAGCCACGCGTAGGTCGAGAGGCCAGTGGGCGAGGACGACGAGTGATTGTAGTTCGAGTTCGTCTGCGCGGAGACCGTGCCGAGATTGGGGGTCAACGCAGCCGCGATGACCACTGCCAGCATCGCAACGCCCAAGGCGAGGGGCACGATGCGCTTCCCTCTACGAACCACGGCTTCACGCCGAGGAGCGCTGCTCCTCGCGGCTCTATGAAGCGCGCTCTATGTAAACCCTACGTGAGAGCCGGGAAGTTATACGGCGATGAGTCGACCGCGCCGCTGTCGTCGCACCGGAGCGGGCCGCGTCGTCCGGCGGGAATAGGATTTTGGCGGCCGGGCGACTCGGGACGTCGGGGCGGGTCGTGTCGTTCCCATACGTCGAGGTCTTTCTCGCGCTGCTCGTCGCGTACATGGCCTACTCGATCTGGGCGCGCCTCGACGCCCGCTATCCGATCGTCGCTGCGTTGGTCCTGCTGATCGTCACGGCGATCGTCGACGCGAGCGGCGCCGGCTCGGCGGCCAACACGCTCGCCGAGTTCGTGTTCTTTCTCCTCGGTGCGGGGGTCGTGCTGTTGCTGATCGATCACGCGCGAGCCGCCCGGCGCTCCCCCGGTCCCAAGGGCGGACTACTCGGAACGGCGGCGGGCGAGCCGGCCGAGCCGGCGCAGCCAGGGCAAGGGACGACCGACGATGCGCTCGATCGCCTCGAGCAGCAACCGATCGCCGTCGTCGATGCTCCGCGTCGCGAGGACCAATCCGATGAAGGCGATCGCCACGAGCAGGCCCGCTGGGATGAGGACGAACCCGCTGATCCGCAACGGAGCCAGCCCGAAGAATAGTCCGACCGGCACCGCCGTGGCCAAGAGCGGGACGAGGAAGTGCCGGCGGAACGGATGCAGGTCCGACAGGAGGAAGAGCTCGCCGAGCGAGAGCCCGAAGAACGCGACGTTGGCCGTGGACCAGGCGATTGCGGCCCCGACGTACCCGAGCGACGGGATGAGGACGAACGAGAGCGCAATGTCCGTGGCGCCCGCGACGATCGCATTGTAGGCGAGGAGCCGCGTCTGGCCATAGACGACCTGCGCGGTCGTCGAGGGGCCGAGCAGGGTCGTGACGAAGGCCCCGACGACGACGATCTGGAGCGGAAGGACGACCGTCGTGTAGCTCGGACCGAAGACGAACCCGAGCGATGCGCCCGGGAGGAAGAAGAAGAGCGCGAAGAGGGGGAGCGAGATCAGGATCATCCACTTCGTGACCGTCGCGTACGTGATCCGGATCGACCCCGCGTCGTTCTGCCGGAGGAACTTGCTCGCGACCGGGAGGAAGATGAACGACGACGCGCTGATCCCGATCTGGATCAGCCGGGCGAGCGTGAGCGCGTTCGAGTACGCCCCGATCTCGGTCTCGTGGTAGATCCCGAGGATGAGCGTGTCCCCATATCCGGTGACGCTCGTCATCACCCCGACCACGAAGAGCGGAGCGGCGAAGCGGAGGAGCCGCCCGGTCGCATCGACCGCACGGGGACCGGTGGGCAGGCGCCGCGGCAACCGACGCCAGGTGTAGACCGACACGAGCGCGAGCGTGGCGACGTTCGCGAGCGCGTAGGCGAGCAGTGCGTCGGTGTAGCTGATGCCCATCGGCGGCACGAGCACCGCCACGAGCAGGAACCCGACGTACAGGCCGGGGTTGATGATCTGGGTGAAGACCGCGTTCGGCGTGACGTCCTCGAACCCCTGGAAGATCGACACGATCAGGGTCGAGATGATCGACGTGCCGAGCGCGATCGGGAAGTACTCGAGGCCGAGGGTGATCGGGGGCGAGGCGAGGGCCGTCCCGATCTCGGGCGCGAACACAAAGAGGAGCACCGAGGTGGCCACGGCGGCGCCGCCCCCGATGAAGAGCGTCGCACGGACGATCCCGCGACGCTCGTCGTCCGTGCTCGCGTACGGGATCCCGCGTGCGACGGCGTTCGGGAGGCCGAGCGTACCAAAGGCCGAGAGGATCGTTGCGAGCGTGAGGCCGAAGGAGAAGGCGCTGTAGTCACTCGGCGAAATGCTGCGCGTCACGAGAACGCGCGAGACGAAGTTGAGACCGACGAGGCAGAGCGTCGCGATGAGGAGGAAGAGCGTCCCGTGAGTTATGGTCGAAAGGCCTTCCCGGACCTTTGCACCGGAGTCGACCGCCACGCCGACCCCCTGCGCTCGAGGGGCAGCGGGACGGTAAATACGTAGCGGCAGGTGGGCACTCGGTTTCTTAAGTGGCCTCGAGGGTGGCCGGACCGTGAGCCTGCCGGGTCCGTCGGCGGGTGCCTGGATCCTGGGCCTCCTCGCGTGGGCGGCCGCCGTCGCGGTGCTCGGGGAGTCCCTCCGGCTGTTCGCCGGCCGCTACGTTCCCGCCTGGCGGAGCCGCGAACCCATCCAGCGGGGGCTCCTCGACTTCTACCTCGGCGGCGCGGCGCTCTACCTCGTCGCCGCCCTGCCCGTCGGCGCATTCACCCCGGCGGTCGTCGACGGGCTCCCGATCGCCGCGGCGGCGATCCTCGTCGTGTACGCGGTCGCCGGCCGAAGGGCCCGGGTCGCCGCGGATGTCCGCGCTTCGCTCGCCGCGATCGTGCGGACCCCATACCTCCTGGTCCTCGGGTCGGCCGCCGCCCTCCTTGTCTTCGAGGTGCTCGTCGCCGCGCCGGTCGCGACCGGCAACACGTTCGACTCCGGCCTACTCACGACGTACACTTCGATCCTACTGCGGACGCACTCGATCGCCTACTCGTTCCGGCCCTACGCGGATCCCGCCGTGCTGTATCCGCAGGGCGCACCGGTCTGGATCGGCTGGGCCCAGGACGCGCTCGCGCTACCGCCCGCCCGCGCCAGTCTCCTCGTGACGCCGTTCTTCTTCGCGCTCGCGCCGCTCGCCGGATTCGTCTTTGGTCGACGCTGGTTCTCGAGCGACTGGGGGGGTGTTGGCGTGGCCCTGCTCCTCGCCTGGCTCGCTCCGATCACCCGCGGGCTCGTCTCGGGAAGCAACGACTTCGTGTTCGCGTTCCCGCTCGTGCTCTGGCTGGCCGCCGAGGCCCCGGCCTGGCTCGGCCGGGTCCCCCACCTCGGCGACGCGGTCGGCTTCGGCGTGCTCGGGGGCTACTCGGCCGCGATGAATCCGGTCGGGGCGGAGTGGCTCCTCCCGGCGCTCCTGGTGATGGGCCTCATCGCCCGTCCCGCCTGGGGCGGCGCCGGGCTCCGCTGGCTCGGTCGGTGGGCCGCCGCGGGTGCGAGCGCCCTCCTCGGAGTGATCCCCTCGCTCGCCGTGCTCGTCGCGGGTCGAACGAGTCCGGGGTTCGTTCCCGGGGCGGGCGCTCCGCCCGCAGGGACGCCGACCGGACTCAGCACGCCACAATTCCTCGGGAACATCGATCCGTACCTCTTCGGACCGACGGACGTCAACCTCTCTTCGGTGCCGGTGCTCCGGTTCGAGCTCGCGATCCTCCTGGCCGTGGGGCTGGGGATGCTGATCCTCGCCGGGCGTTCGAGTGCCCTCGGGCCGTTCGTCGTTCGCCTGCGGCCGTTCGTCATCGGTGCCGTGGTCTCGCTGTTCGGCCTCCTCGCCGTCCTCTGGTGGGGTTCGACCGGATTCGGGCCGGCGGTCGCCCTCGGCAACATCACGAGCGGCGCTGAGCTCTCGCTGTGGCTCTTCACGGTCTATGTCCTGATCGCCGGACTACCCCTCGCTATCGCGCTCGACCACTGCGCTCGAGCGGGGCCCCGGCCGTCGGCGGTCCCGACCCCCCTCGCTCGAGCCCGACCCAAGAACGGATCGCTCTCCCGGCGAGCCACCTGGGCCACCCTCGCACCGCTCGCCGTTGCGCTCGTCATCGTCGTGCCCGGCGTGACGCTCACTCCGACCTCGCTCGCTCCCGGGATGTCGCGCCTCTACCACGACTTCGGCAACGTATCCGCCGACGACTTCGCGCTCCTCGAGTACGCCGGCGCGCACTTGCCGTCGGGAGCGCGGGTCCTCATCGCACCGGGTAGCGCGGCGGACTTCCTGCCGGGGTACGCGGCCCACGTGGTGCTGCTGTACCCGCTCGTCCCCGGCTGGCAGTGGATCAACGCTTCGTACTCGATCGCGGTCGACGAGCTCTCGAACGGAACGCTCGACGCTCGGGGCCAGAGCGCGCTGGCCGACCTCGGCGTGCAGTACATCATCGTGACCGGCAACAACACGGTGCTCTGGCCGGCGTTCTCGCCGCGCCCGCTCCTCGCCGACCCGAACGAGTTCCCGCTCCTGTGGAGCGGGGGAGACGCGTACCTCTTCGCGCGGGCCTAAACGGTCGCGGGCGTCCGGTCCCTAGACG
>JASHUJ010000130.1 GCA_030040035.1 Thermoplasmata archaeon | reverse complement strand
CCGCATCGCCGGCAAAGGCAGCCGGGCTCTCATAACCGTGCCGCGTCTCGGCGCGAACCGTGCCGACCGCGCGGCCGCCCTCGGTCCGGCTGATCCACGGCGACGCCCGGCACCTCGATCCGATCGCGTCGGGCTCCGTCCACCTGGTCGTCACTTCGCCGCCGTACCCGATGATCCCGCAGTGGGACGCGCTGTTCGCTCGACTCGGAGCGACGGACTACGACGCCATGCACGCGGTGCTGGCCGATGCCTGGCGAGAGTGCCACCGGGTGCTCGTTCCGGGCGGCATCCTGGCGATCAACATCGGCGACGCGCTCCGGGCGGGCCCGCACGGGTTCCAACTGTGGCCGAACCACGCCGAGACGCTCGTCCGGGCAGCCGCGGCCGGCTTCGTGCCGCTCCCGTACGTCCTCTGGAAGAAGCCGTTCAACAAGCCGAACGCCTTCCTCGGATCCGGCTTCCTCCCGCCCAACGCCTACGTCACGCTCGACTGCGAGTTCATCCTCCCGTTCCGCAAGGGGCGGCTCCGTCGCCTGCCGCCGCACGACCCGGCCCGGACCGAGAGCCGGTTCTCGCGGGCCGAGCGTGATCGGTGGTTCAGTCAGGTGTGGGACGATGTCCGGGGAGCGCCGCAACGCTCGGCCCGCGGCGGCCGCTCGGGCGCGTTCCCGCCCGCGATCCCCGAGCGGCTCGTGCGGATGTTCTCGCTCGTCGGCGACACGGTCCTCGATCCGTTCGCCGGGACCGGCACGACCGTCTGGGCCGCCGCGGCGCTCGGGCGGAGCGCGATCGGAGTCGAGTGGGACGACGCGACCTACCGGGAGCTCACGAGGTCGTCTCGGTCGGGGGGTCCGTCCCCGCCGGAGGACGCTCGCGATGCGCGAGCTCCTCCTCGATCGCCTGGCGGAGGTAGCGCAGGGCCGAGAGACTGAGCCGGTCCATGTGGAGCAGGAGATAGTGGAGGTACAGCCGCTCGGGCCGGTGCGACGGACCGGGGGGATGAACAGGCCGGCCGTCGGCGTCGAGGAGCGGGCGGTGCCGCGCGAGGGTCTCGCCGTGATGCTCGTGCTCGGATCCGTGGAACGCGCGGCCGGCGGCCCCCACGAGCGGCGGGTAGAGGTGTGCGACCGGGTCGTACACGGGCGGGTCCGGTTCGAGCTCGGGCTCGACCGGGGTCTCGGCGATCTTTCCCCGGAGGTAGGGATGGACGGGACGCGACGGGTCCTGGAGCTCCTCGATCGGGCGGCCGGCGACGTCCTCGACGATCGCCTTTAGGTTCCAGCTGGTCCGGCGACGGGAGGGGCCGTCGATCGTCGGCTCGTCGGCCACGGGACCGGTCGGGCGCGGGCGGCCGTATAAACGTCGTCTTCGAGCCGCAGCCCGCCGAGCTCAGCTCGGGCGGTCGGGGCCGAGGGTATGGTTGAGGAACTCGTACTCCGGGGTCGAAGCGACCAGCGCGAGGGGCAGATGCAGCGCGCCGATCCGCCACAGGGATTCCGAGTATCCCGCCTCCCGGGGGAGGCGGGCCTTCGGAAGCCACTCGGCTTCCGAAGCCGTGAGCCCGAAGAACTCGCGCGTCGCCGGCGAGACCTCGGGCAAGCGGAGGAACGCGGTCGCGTACAGGTTCCGCAGCAACGAGCGGCCGCTGGGTCGCTCGAGGAAGTCGTCGGGGTTCTGGGAGAGGACCATCATTCCGGCCTCGAAGTGCCGGAGGTGGCGGACGATCCGCTCGAGCAGCTCCTCGGTCGCCGCGTGGCGCGCGAGGAGATGCGCCTCGTCCACGACGAGGAGCTTCGGCCCCGGCCGGTCTCGCAGGCGGCCGTACGCCCAGTCGAGGACGTACGCCAGGTGGAAGGCGAGCTGGTCGTCGGCCACGCCCCGGAAGTCGACGGCCACCGGGCCGGTCTCCGGTCGCAGGGTGGTCGGCCCGTCCAGGTGGGCCAGCGACCCTTCCGTGAGCACCTCGAGGAGCGTCGCGAGCCGCTCGTGACCCGCGCCCGAATCGGCCACGAGCCGCCGAAGGTCGGAGAACGTCGGGACCTCCGAGCCCAGTTCGTAGAGGCGCGAGATCCCCGCGTCGAGCGCGGCCGCCTCCTCGTCCCGGAGGCTCGGGAAGAGCGCGCGCAGCATGGCGCCGACCCGGGCCGCCTTCTCCCGCCGGTCGCCGCCGGTCGTGATCGGATCGAGCGGGTTCAGCCGTCCCGATCCCGGACCGGCGAGCGCGACGACGGAGCCCCCGATCGCCCGGAGGAACTCCCCGTACTCTCCGAGCGGGTCGAGGATCGTGATCTCGAGCTCCCGTCGCATCCAGCGGCTCCTCAGGAGCGTGAGCGCCGAGGCGAAGGTCTTGCCCGAGCCCGTCGTTCCGAACATCCCCCACGAGTGGCTCGCATGCGACCACCGATCGAGGAACACCGGGCTCGCGTCCGCGAGGGCGAGCCCCACGAGGACGCCGCGGGGTTCGAGGACCGTCTCGTCCCCGAACGGGAAGAGCGCGGCGAGGCCGTCGGTCGGCAAGGTCTGCCAGTAGCCGGACGGGCGGGCCCTAGCGTGGACCAGATCGACCGAGGCGAGGGCCTCTCGGGTCTCGTAGCGGGGCACGCGGGTCCGGAAGCCGAACCGGGCCAGGCGCTCCTCGAGGCGCCGTCGAGCTGCCTCGACTCCCGGACGCGAGGTGCCGGTGGTGACGAGCCGGATCCCGACCCGCCAGAGTTCCTGGACCCGACGGGCCACCTCACGTCCGAGCGCCTCGGCCGAGGTCTGCTCGGCCTCCAGCTCGGACGCCGCCCCCTCCCCTCCGGTCGCGAGCTCGGCCGCGGCGACCGTGCGCGCGCGGTGGAGGAGCGCGAGGGCGCGGGGAGGATCGTACCTATGCGCCTCGAGCGAGAGCTCGATCTCCTCCGTGGTCGGGAGGACTCGTCCCAGAAAGCCGAACGGCACCTCGGGAGGGAACTGCGCGAGCAGCAGCGGGGCCCGGTACCGTGCGCCGATCCGCTCCCAGCTCGCTCCTTCCTCGCGGGAAAGTACGCGACGCCGAGGGTTCATTCGACCTCCGGGGCGCGCGCGGGCCGGTCGCTCGCCCGTCGTTCGAGGACCCAGAGCGGTACGAGACCGATCGCGAGGACCAGACCCCGATACGCGGTCAGCGCGGAGGGGGGGTCCAGGAAACCGAGGGCGCCCAGCGCGAGCGCGACCAGCCCTGGCCCGGAAGAGCGCCAACGAGCGCGCGTCCACCGGCCGGATCCGAGCGCCATCGCCCAACTGGCCAGGGCGAGGGCCGCCAGGGCTCCGACGAGCGCGGCGAGAAACGGAGCGACCACCGAGAGCCCCCCCGCGATGAGGGCGGTCCCGACGGCGAGGCCGAACGTGTCGAGCTCAAGGGTGTGGGACGCGGGCACGTGACCCTCCGAACGTCGCTGCCTCGCTCGTCCAGCCGAACCGACCGGCCGCCTCGGCCAGTGCGCGCCCGGTGAGGCGCGTGGCCCGGACCCCCAGCGCGGGGAGCCCGTCGGCGAGCGAGCGGGCCTCCGCGTCGAGTCGGCTCACCGCGTCGGGTCCGGGCGCGGCGTTCCGGATGGCGAGATAGACCCGACGGGTCCGACGCCGCCGACACAATCGTTCGGCGAGGTCGGCATAGCCGGAGCACGCCTCGCGTTCGGGTCCGTCGAGCGGCACATTTCCGGGTCGGACTTCGTTCGCCCGGGCCGGTGTTGCGGTACTGAGGATCGCGATCGCCCCGGCGAGCCCTCGGAGCAGCTCCCGGTACTGGCCGAACTTGAGCTCGAGCTCCGCCGGCGGCAGGTACGCGATCGGGCAGCCGGTCGTCCGCACGATCGCGGCGAACGTGTCGGGAGCGACGCGCACCAGCCCGTGGCGGGGCGCGGCGCCCGGCCGGGGGCTCACCGTCCCTCCGGGCGCCCAGGAGCGAACCCGCCAGAACGCGTACCGAGCGAGGCGCTCGTCGGCCGGTCGACCGTCGGGCTGCCAGACGGAGACGACGAAGCCGGCCCCGACCACGGGCAGCCAGAGGAACGGCGAGACGAACGGCGCGAGCACCGCGCCGGTCGCCGCGTAGCAGAGGAACCGGGCCGCGTCCCGGGCCGAGGGGAACGGACCGAGCCGCGCGCGGCGGTCGATCCGCTCGGGAAGGGGGACGGCGGGCGCCTCGCCCACGGGTTCGGCCATCTCATCCGGACCCTCGTCCGCGGATCGGAGGAAGGCGCGTCGGCGGTCGATCGGCCGGGGAGTTCGACCGCAGGTGGCGGACCAAGTGCGCGGCGCCGTGCCCCACCAGCTCGGCCGCCACGAGCGGCGCCGCCGCGGGCGCCGGCGCTCGACCCGCGGTCCGGGTCGCACCGGCGATCGCTCGTCCGCCCGCCCCCGAGACGCCCGACGCGTTGGCGATCGGGCCGACGGGCGCGGCGATCGTGGCCGGCGCGACCCCGAGCCCGCGTTGCGCCCCGGCCTGGACGGTCCCGCCCGCGCTCCCGAAGCCGACGCCGGCGAGATGGGTGCCCGCGACCGAGAGGAGGTACGGCGAGCCGACGGCCGCCGCGAGGTAGCCGATGAGCAGGACCGGACTGGGGCTCCCGACCGCGAGCTCGAGCGGCACGACCAGGACGCACGGCAGGAACGCGAGCTCGAGGAACAGGAGCCACGCCCGTCGGGCGAGGTTCGAGAGCGGCCGCAGGGGCCACAGGAGCGTGAAGATCGGCAGGAGCGCCACGAGCACCGCGAGCAGGGCATCGCGGATCCCGATGGCGAGCACCAGCCCGAAGACCAGCGCGAACTCGGCCAGGGAAAGGACGAACGCGAGCGCGCCGTTGTCCCAGGAATACTGGATCTGGCCCCAGCCGGCGAGATGGACCCACTGCTGCCACGCCCCGCCGTCCCAGCCCGCGACGACCGGATAGAGGCCCGCGGACACGGCGAGGATCCCGCCGGCGATCGGGACCGTGAAGTTCGCTGCGACGACCGCGACGATCAAGCGGGGCAAGAGCCCGTCGAACTGGGACGCCCAGCGCGCGACCCAGACCCGGGCGAAGTACAGGACGGCGACGGCCAGGGCGAGGAGCGTCACCGAGGGGTCGACGACGTTCACGAGGAGGAACGTCGAGAAGTGAGCGGCCGGAGCGAGGAAGTTCGTCGGCCCGGGGTTCGCGGCGCTGATCGAGGGGTACAGTGCCCCCGGGCGGAGTTCGGGCACGAGCAGGTTGTCGTACGTCGGGCCGATGATGCCCGAGACAATCCCGGTGACGACGGCGAAGAGCGAGTAGAGGATCTGCTGGATGACCGAGTTCCAATCGATCGCGAGCATCCGATCGCCGCCCGGAAGGTCACGAGCCGGAGAGCACCCACTGGGCGAGGCCCCAGAACAGCCCCGAGATCGCGGCGACGAACAGCAGCGTGCCGATCAGCGCGTCGCGCGCCCGGTCCTTCGCCTGGACCTTCTTCGCGAGATCGTTCGAGAACCAGCTGAGGGCGACCCGGGCCCAGACCAGCGCCAGCAGGCCGCTGCCGGCGAACGCGACGAGTTCGACCAGCCGGTTGATCGACGCCGTGAAGTTCGCGACCGCGCCCGAGGGTGGGGGGCTCGCTCCGACGGACGAAGCGACCCGGGACGGAGCGGGGAGTCCGAGCACGGGAGCGAAGAAACACAACGACAGCGCGACCGCGAGCACCGCGCGCGCGGCTCGGCCCCGGGCCCGGTCGAGGATCATTCCGCGTCCGACCATGCGAGGATCTCGCCTCCCTCGGCGTCGGTCTCGGCGCGGAGCGTCCCCTCGGCGATCAGACGGTCGATCGTGGCGTGGACCTCCTCTGCCGGAACGCCCGCCTCCTCGGCGAGGAGCTCGACGGTCGCCCGTTCGGCCCCCTCCGCGGGCTCGACGATGCCCCGGATGATGGCCGTCGGATCCGCGCGATGGGGGGGCGACTCCTCCGCGACGCGCCGACGTCGGCGTACCCACCAAGCCCACAGGGCGGCCGCGAGCAGGGCGGCGACGACGGCCGCCACGACGAATCCCGCCCCCGCGCTGAGGGAATCGACGGCCGGGGGGCTCGGGGAGGTCGACGGGGGCGAGCCTCCCGAGGGTGAGGAGGGAGGCACCGTCGAATTGTCCGGACCCGGGAGGTCGACCGTCCGCTCGTAGACGAGCGTGACCCCGAGCTGATCCTCGACTGAAATCCCGAGCCCGACGGATCCCGAGTCGTTGCACTCGAGGCTCCAAACATCCAGTCCATCCGCGACGGCGGTCCGGTTCCACGTTCCGTTGTTCGAGGCGTTCACCTCGACCTCGAACGGGGGCACGCCGCCGTCGATCGCAACGCTCAGCTCGAGAAAGCGACCGGTGGCGTTCGCGATGCCGGACGTAGCGACCGTCGCTTCGAGCGCGGGAGCGAGCGGTACGGTCACGGCCTCGGACCAGACGGCGCCGTCCCCGTCCGCGATGACGAGATAGACGACCGAGGACCCCTCGAGTGCATACAGGCCCTGCCAGGAGAACGGGCCGTCGGAGGAGAGCCACCCCGACGCGCCGGGAGGTCCGACCCCTCCGGTCGCCGGGACCGCCCACCAAGTGAACGGAGCGTCGCCCTCGGAGATGTTCCCGAAGATCGAGTCGAACTCCCCCTCGGGCGTGAGCGAATTAACGGTCGAGAGGCGGCCGGCGAGCGTCCCCGTGACGTTGACCTCGAGCGAGGCGACGGAGTCGCCGCCCGTCGCGGGATCACTGGTTCGAACGACGACCGAAATGTTGCCGGGAGCAGTGGGAACGATCGGGAGCTCGACGCTTCCGTCCGTCGGGAGGACGATCTCGTTGCCGGCGGCCGTGCTCCCGAGGGCCCAGTTCACGTCGACCGGGGGCGCGCCGCCCGAAATCCAGAGCGTCGCAGATTTTGGTTGGCCGACCTCGGCGGTACCGATAGGGGCGGAGAGGTTGAGGTCGAACGGTGGGACGACCGGCTCCGCGAGTTGGGCCCCGACGGGGGTTCCGTCCCCGTCCAGCGGGAACACGGTCAGGGCAACGTCGTCCACGCCCGCACCGGCAAAGACGCACGAGAACCGGTCCGAGTCGTCGTCTCCGATCGGACTCCACTGTCCCACCGTGGGCTGACCGTCGCAGAACGCCTCGGACGTGAAGTCGCCCGGCGGCCGATCCAGGATCCCTTCGAACGTTACCGACTGCCCCGCTTCGGCGATCGGTGCGTCGATCGCGAGCGCCGCCCCCGGACTCGACGCGACCGCCTCGGGGGCCGTCGCGGCGACAGTCGCTCCCGCGCTGTCGGTCAGTTGGGCGGACGGGGTGAACTCGCCGGCACCGTAGCGGTGGGCGACCGCGATCGCCCCGGCCTGCGCTATCTCGAGCTGGGAAGAGGTGCCGTCGCCCCAGGCGATCTCGATCCGGAACGGCGGCTCGCCGTTCGCGATCGTGGCGCTGAGATTGACCTCACCCCCCGGAACGATGGGGTTCGGCTCCACCATCAGCCCCTCGAGCACTGGCGGCGCGTCGACGAAGAGCCCGGCAGACGCATTCGCGGTCGCGATGCGGGCGCTCGTGTTGCAGACGAGGTCGAGCCCCGCGCTCACCTCGACCATCACCGGGCCGCCGAGCGCGGTGGTCGCGGCGAAGCTCACGTTCGGGGCGTCGGAGGGACTGAGAACACCTTCGTCCGTTCCCACGGGGAGCGACCAGCGATACCAGAGGGGCGCGCCCGCGCAGCCGATGGGGATCCCTTCCCAGGCCGCGGAGACGAGCGCGCTCGATCCGGGGGCTACGGAGGAGGCGGAGGCGTTGACGACGAGCGAGGGCGAGCTCTGGGCGCTCGGGGCCACAGCTCCACTTCGCCCGTCGGTTCGGGCGGGCGCTCCGAACGCGACGAGCGGGCCACCGCTCACGAGCAGCACCAGGACGACCGCGATGTCGGCTCCCGTTCGCCACCGGACTCTCGTGCTCGACCGCCCGCTCCACATGCGACCACCCGCTCCGTGCCCACGGG
>JASHUJ010000129.1 GCA_030040035.1 Thermoplasmata archaeon | reverse complement strand
GAGGGGATCGACATCGTCCAGGAGCCCGCGGCCGGCTTCACGACGCCGGTCGACCACCGCTACGATCGGTTGCTCCCCGAACCCAAGGTCGTCCCGACCACACCCGCCGCATGAATCGTCGCGCCTCGACGATCCGCCGGATACTTCGCGAGCCGGAGGCCTCTTATGGTCGATGCGAAAATCCCGACGGGGCGCGTAGCCTAGCCTGGATAGGGCACCGGGTTCCTAACCCGGCGGTCGAGGGTTCAAATCCCTCCGCGCCCGCTCGGATTCGAACAGACAGCCGTTCTGTCGCTTCCGCGCCCGAGTCCTCCCAATTCGTCGACGGGCCCCGGGCGAGGTTGCACGCGACCTGACGCGTCACCGGTTCGAGGATCGGACTCAATCCGTTGGGGAATTCCCGGTAGACGATGGGGTAGCCGGTAGAGTCATCTAGCGAAAGGAGAGTAGGGCTGTAGCCCTTTCCGGTCCTCACCCATGGTGTCGTTGGGATTCCCGGTCCGCTCGACCCTGCCCGCGATCGTGTTCGTGGTTGCGATCTTGACCTTGGGTACAACACTGGCGGCGGCTGGGCGACCCAGTTCGTATTCGCCATCAGGACCCTCCCAAGCTCCCGTGGGCCGGGTCGGCCTAGTCCCACCGATTTCACTTTCTGCACTACAAGTCGCCTCCCGCGCGAGCCCCCCGACCTCCGGCAAGCCCGGCGCCGGAGCGAGATCCCCTGATGAGGTGATCTCCGCAGGTTCGTCGGGCACGTCCGTGGGTAGCGTACTTGACACCCTGGTCTTGCTGAACGATACGCTCGTCCCGGGTAACTTCCAGCCCGCCACCGGAGGAGATCCGGATGGGGTCGCGTACGACAGTTCGACTGGGGACTTCTACGTGGCGAACTTCGGCACCAACAACGTGACGGTGGTCAATGGTTCGACCGATGCCATCGTTCAGTGGCTCTGGGCCGGTTCAGGGTCCGACGCGATAGCATATGACAGCGCCACCGGAAATCTCTACGTCGCGAACTCGTTTTCCGATAACGTGACGGTCCTGGACGGCGCGACGGGTGCGACTCTCGGCTCGGTTCCGGTCGGCACCTACCCCGACGCGCTGGCGTACGACGCCGCGAACGGCTACGTCTACGTCGCGAACGCTTTTACCAACAACGTGACGGTAATCAATGGCCAGACCGAAGCGATCGAGGGGACGGTTCCGGTCGGATCGGAACCTAGTGCCGCGGCGTATGACGCTGCCAACGGCTACCTCTATGTCGCGGACCTGGCGTCGAACAACGTGACAGTGATCGACGGTGCGACCGACGCCGTCGTCGGTTCCGTGTCGGTCGGGTCCTATCCACTGGGCGCGTCCTACGACGCTTCGAATGGATACATCTACGTGGTCAACGCCGACTCCGACAACACGACCGTCATCGACGGAACGACGGATGCCGTGGTCGGCTCCATTCCGGTCGGGTCAGGTCCCGATGCTGTCGTCTGGGACGGATCGAACGGCTTTGTCTACGTCGTGAACACTGGTGCAAACGTGTCGGTGATCGACGGAGCGACGGATGCGGTGGTGGGCTCGATACCCGTCGGGCAAACCTCTGACGCTGCGGCATGGGGCGGGTCGAGCGTGCTCGTCGCGAACGGCGTCTCCGACAACGTCTCGGTCATCAATGGGACGACAAACAAGGTCACGGCCTCCGTTTCGGTGGGGGCATTCCCTCTGGGCGAGGCATACGACGACCGGAACGGCTACCTCTACGTAGCCAACGGAGACGGTCAGGGTGTGACGGCCGTGAACGGCGCGTCGGACGCGCTCGTCGGGACAATGCTCCCCGGGGCGTATCCCACGCAGTTGGCCTTCGACCCAGCGAACGGGTACCTCTATGCAGTCTATGCGGGCGCGTACTCCGGTACGCCTCCTGTCGGCCTTGTCACGGTGATCGACGGGGCAACGAACACGGTCGTGGGAACGATCACGGCCGGGCCGGGGACCGACGCCGTCGCGTACGACAGCGCGAACGGCTACGTCTACGTGGCCTGCGCCGTATCCGGTAATGTTACCGTGATCGATGGGGCGACGGACTCGGTCGTCGGCTCGATTTCCGTGGGCGCCGAGCCCGACGCCGTGGCCTACGACGCGGAGAACGGAGGTATTTATGTGGCAAACTCCGGATCGGCTACGCTGTCGGTCATCAACGGAACGACGGACACCGTGGTCGGTACGGTCCGCGTCGGCTCCTTCCCCGATGCAGAGGTCTATGACAACGCAAACGGCTACGTCTACGTCGCGAACTTCAATTCGGACAACGTGTCCGTGATCAATGGGTCGTCGAACGCGATCGTCGGGTGGCTCACTACCGGCTCGGGTCCCGACGCGATGGCGTACGATTCTGGCAACGGAGAGGTGTACGTCACCAATCTCTTCTCGCACAATGTGACGGTCATTAGTGCGGTGTCGGATACCGTCCTCGGCTCCATCTCCGTCGGGTCGGGTCCGGGCGGGGCAGCCTACGACGCGTCGAACGGCGAGGTCATCGTCTCGAATCAGCTCGCGGGAACCCTTTCGATCGTGGAGCCCGGCCCCGTCAGCTATCCGGTGACGTTTACGGAAGCCGGGCTCCCCTCCGGCACCGAGTGGTCGGTCGACGTCTCTGGAGGAGCGTCCTTCAGGTCCGCGACGAACACGCTCTCGTTTTCCGAACCCAACGGGGGGTACCTCTACTCAGTGACCACGCTGGACACGGACTACGCAGCGGCCGGAGGTTCATTCACCGTTCAGGTCGACCAGGTGTCCGTTTCGGTGACGTTCCACTTGGTGACCTACTCGGCAGAGTTCACGGAGACCGGCCTCCCGACGGGCACGGTGTGGTGGGTGAACGGAACGGCCATCGGGTCGACCTCGTCCACCAGTTCCTCGATATCCCTAACGTTGCCGAATGCCACCTACTCGTACTCCGTGGCGACGGCGAACAAGGAGTACCGATCCGCAGGCGGATCCTTCGTCATCGACGGTTCCGCCCTCTCGGAGTCCGTCGGCTTCGTCCCCGTGACCTATCCGGTCGCATTCTCCGAAGTTGGATTGCCGTCCGGGACGAACTGGTCGGTGGGAATCGACGGCACGACCGTCTTTTCGACTTCGACCGTCATCTCCGCACAAGAGACGAACGGGAGTCATTCGTACACGATTGGAAAAGTGCCCGGCTACGAGGTCAACTCGTCCACCGGGGTCGTGACGGTGAGCGGGGCGCCCGTATCGATCTCCCTGGAATTCGTGTCGACTTCCCGAGGGCCCTCTCATTCGAGCGCGCCATCGTTCCTGGGGCTGCCGTCGTCGGAAGGATACGCCGTCCTAGCGGGAGCCATCGCGGCGGTCGTCCTGATTGGGACCGTGTTCGGACTGCGGATGCGAGCCCGAAGGGGTGCGCCTCCCGAGCCGCCTTCCACCGCGCCTCAATCGACTCCCCCTCCGGGAGGCTCATAGACCGTTTCCCGTGAGGCGGGGGGCTCGAATTCGAGAGCGCGCGGCCCGGCCGAGTCTTTAGGGCCCACGCTGTCCGTGCGGGTGGATGCGGTTCGGCCATGCGCGAGTAGTAGGAACTCATCCCCGGTCCGCCGGGGACTCTGTTGACAGGTGAAGGGTTCGGCCCGCACCGTGGACCCGAGTCCGAGATCATAGATCCTCCGATTAGATCGCCGGCGTTGGGCCGGCCCGCCTGGTTCCTCCGCGGTCTGGGTCTTCTCCGGATTTTGGTCGGTCTCGCCCTCTCGGTCCCCGCTCTCGCCCTGGAGTCGCGGTGCGGCGCGATTCGCGGCAGTGTCCGCTTTCCACCGATCTTCCCGGTGGTCGTGGGATTCATCGCCGGCGCGGGCCCGACCTCGATCCTCACGGGTCACCTGCTGATATTCAACTCAAGGCAGCTGGACGGGAATCCGCGGGTTTGCCCGTCCACCGCGAACAAGGCTCAGCGGGCGGCGAGGTTCTGCACCCACTGAGGCCACCCCCTCCGCTATACCCGGGCCCCCAGGACCATGCCGCGGCGAAGCGATCCCGAGGGAAGGAAATCTCTCGATACCGCAAGGCGAATTAATTTAGCGAATCCCTCCGCGCCCGCCAACTACAGATCGACCGTTTCGAGTGGGGAGGAGTGATCCGGGAATTTTTCGCATTCGTGGGTCTTGCCGGCTGGGTTTCCGTAGTTCTCGGAACGCTTGGGTTGTCTGCCTACTTCTACTACGAGAGCCATAAAGCGGACAACTGGTCTAGTTCACACCGATATAGATAAGTAATAACACCTTCTTACTATCGACAATGTCAGGTCAAAAGGGCCGGCAGGGCCGATGCCATCGTTGTATCTACGTTTGGACGCTCCGGAAGACCCGGCGGCCCGCGGTGTGCCCACGCTGCAAGAGCCGGCTCTATCGCGTCCCCAAACTCCGACCGGTCACGATCGGGCGGAAACTCGGGATCGAGGAGATCCTCCATCCGCACCGAGAGGAGATTCTGGCGGCGGCCCGGCGCTACGGAGCGGCCCGACTGTGGGTCTTCGGGTCAGTTCGGCGACGTGAGGCGACGAAGGGAAGCGATGTAGACCTCATGGTCCGGTGGGCGCGGCCCCACTCGCTCCTCGACCGCACTTCGCTCGCGGCCGAGATCGAGAGGATCCTAGGACGCCCATGCGACCTCGTCAACGAGGGAGGGCTTCACTGGGCGATCGACCCGCAGGTCGAGTCAGAGAAAATTCCGCTGTGAAGATGTCCCCGGGCCGACAGCGTCGGCTCCTCGTTGATATGCTCCGCTACTCGACCGAGATTTCGACGATCGTGCGTCGCGGACGCGACGAGTTCTTCGATCGCGCCGACGTTCGGAACCGCGTGACCGTCGAGCATTTCCTCGAACTGCTGGGTGAAGCGAGCGAAGCGGTTGGGCAGTCGTTGCGGAACGCGAACCCCGACATTCCATGGGGCGCGCTGAGGCGCTTTCGATTCGATAGCGCCCATCCGTACGATGATGCGGCGGCCCCGGTCAATTACGAGGAAGTGTGGAGATTCGCGGTGAACGATCTGCCGAGAATCGCCCGCCAACTGCGAAGGGCGCACCCACCGGGATCTGCCTGATCGACATCGGTGGCACCCGGGTGTCCTCGCGACGAGGGACTCGCCGACCGGGGCAGGGCCCGCCGCCAGCTTGTTCTCGTCCCGCGAGGGGGCCCACCGCGCGCCATATGATGAGCGTCGGATCGGAGGGCGATCCCCCAAGTGCCGCTCGATCCTTCGGTCCGAGCGGTCCAGAATGAGTCACACTCGCCGTTGGGCGCTTCGATGATGGACTAGGGCCGATCTCTAAGAAGTCGCGACGGAGCTTCGCCCACGGTCCGCCGATCAGGCAGGTGGGGTCGCCTGGCTCAGGCATCGCGTTCCCTAATCGGCGGTCGACGGTTCAGATCCCTCCGCGCCCGTCCGCCTCCTCGCCGGGGGATCCCGGATTTCCGTCCTGCCCCGCATTTTCGGGAATCCGAGGTGCAAACTCTGCGGCGGACCCCCGACCGGTGGAGAGGTCGTTCCCTGGGATAGCGAATAAAGGGGACCGGCCCCTCACGGCCGCGCCAAACCTCTCATGCTTCCCGAGCGCGTGGATGTGGCCATCATAGGAGCTAGGGTGGCTGGTTCAACGCTCGCCAGCTTCCTCGGCCGGGCGGGCCTGAGAGTGCTTTTGGTAGATGCGAGTCACTTTCCGAGTGACACGACCTCTACACATTTCTTCCGCGGCGGGGGGTTCCTCGAGATACTCCGGAGGGCCGGTGCTCTCGAAACAGTCCTGAAGCTCGGAGCACCTCGACTTACCCAAACCTACCTCTATACGAATGGCTCTCGCACTCCCCAGGCGGGCCCCCCCCAGAACCCAGGAACGGTGGGATTCGACCTATCGGTCCGCCGCGTGACGCTGGATTCGGCGCTCGTGGCACATGCCTTGACCTCGGGCAACGTGACCGTCGCTACCGGGACGCGCGCCATGGATCCCGTGTGGGACGACGGGAAGCTGGTCGGCTTGAAGCTAGGATCTAAGGAAAGAGTGGAGACTGTCCGGGCCGCGCTCACCGTCGGTGCGGACGGCCGCACGTCGTGGCTCGCGCGGAACGTCGGGGCGACGCTCCAAGCGTACGAGCCGGGTCATCGGGGAATGTACTACGCCTACTTCGCTGGGCTTTCGTCCCCCATCGAAGGGGCGTTCGGGGCCGAGTTCTCCGTCAATGGCGACGAAATCGCGTACGTCTTTCCGTCCGATGGCGAAGTGGCGTGCGTGGCGGTCTCGGTGAATCTTCAGAATTTTCGCCGATTCCAATCAAGGCCCGGACAATGCTTCTTGGCCCAGTTGCGGGAGCACCACCCGGGTATTGGAGATCGGATACTGGCGGCCCATCAGGTTGGGAGACTCAAAGGGGTGGGCCCCGCGCCGAACTTCGTGCGTTTGCCCTTTGGTCCTACGTGGGCTCTCGTGGGAGATTCGGAAATGCATCAGGACCCCTTTTCGGGTCAAGGGATTGATGCGGCGGGCATCCACGCTGCTCTGCTCGCCGCCGAGATTCTCCGTTGGCACCATGGCGAGTGCACTTGGGCCGAAGCCGGTCGAGTCTATACGGAGCGCCGGGACGCGAACAGCCTGGCCACGTACGAACAGACCGTTCTGGCCTCCCGGAATCTGGCCGGCGCCTGAGCCTCGCACGTGAGCGCGCCGGATGCGAAGAGAACCGACCGCGCCGGAACGGGCTGCGGTTTGCCCCAGCTCGATGGTTGGCAGATTAAGGCAACCGATCGACGGGGCTCGACGTGTGCCCCGATCGCGCGTCCGAGGGGCTTGAACCCGCGGCGAAAAACCCTGCGGCGGGACTTGTCCGCGGGCAGGGCTCGATTCGAGGACTCATGGTTCGAGTCTACCCTGACGCCCGCGGCTGAGCAATCCGGCGGCCCTTCTAGTGCGTTCCCCGTACCGTCGGGGGGCATTGCCGGATGCGGGCCGGCCGCACGGAGGGCGATTCGAATAGCCCGGGTAGTCGAGTCCCTCCGCGCCCGATCTGCCCGACTCTCCCGCAGAAGCCGGCCGCTTGGACAGGTCTCCAACGAACGGCCTTGGTCGGCGACGTCGAGACCCTCAGGTACCGGACAGCACCGTGGGTCTTCGGTTCGAAGGCCGATCGCTTCGGTGATGAGCCCATCCTACCGTCTCGCGAGCACGACGCCGACGGGGGGCTGATCCTCTCCGAATGCTCGGATCTGCTCCCAGGCGTCGTCCCACTGGGCTGCGAGTTGCGCCCGGCGGACCGGGTCCCCGATCTCGCCGATCATCGATCGAGGAAAGTAGGCGAGCGCATGGGGAAGGTCCACGTCCACCGACTTCTGTTCCTCGACGATGCCCCCCGCTCGCTCGACGAGCGCGCACAGCGCGACCAAGTTCCGATACCGGAGATCGTCGCGATGCCCGGTCGCCGCGAGGAGGGCGTCCTCCCGCAGGTTGTACATCGAGAGATGAGCCTGCTGCGCGGGGGTCCGTGCGTCGGGAAGCGACTCCGCGATGCAGAGCCTCGGCGACACCCGCAGCATCTCGCGGAGGACCCGAACGCAGGCTTCGTCCTGGCCCAGCGAGCGGACGCCGTGGACGCACACCGACATGTCCGCGCAGTCGGTCCTCAGAGGGAGTCTCCGGCCGTCAGCACGAAGGGGATCGATCCGATCTCCGACTCCGCTGGCCCCGACGATCTCGGAGAAATGTTCCCAGCGAACCGGTTCGACCGCCACGACGCGCCCCTTCTCACCCAACGCATGGGCGAGAGGGACCGTCGCCAACGCGTGCGCCCCCACTCCGATTTCGATCACCGACTGTCCCGGCCGGACCGAGGAGTGCTGGAGAACGAGGCGGCGTTCCAGAATCTCGGATACCAGCCAGTCGTCGGGCAGCGGCGGCCGGTTGAAGGAAGGGAGTCGCCCTACCATCCTACCGAACTCATCTCCTGCACGTCGTAGTTCGCGCTGAGTCCGGGGGTCCATTGCACTCCGACGGAGTCGAGCCAAGCTCCTGTACGTTTCGATGGGCGGCCTCGGGGTCGCGTATCGAGTCCCGGGAGCACCGGTTTCCCGCGCGGTACGCACGGGCTGACGACTCGGGGGCTCATCGCCCGAGTGTCCGCGGAGGCCGGTCATCCGGCCGGCGCGCCGACCTCGATGCGCGCGAAGTGCCGGGCCGTCCTAGCGGTCCGAGTTCCTGGTGTCGAGGCCGATCGACGCTCGAAGCGTCGACGCCCGGGTGAGATCGAGGCGAGCGCCCGCGTGCCGAAACAATTCCGTGGCTCGGTCCAGTTCACGCTGTGCCTCGTCGGGCCGCACGGCGCCCGCGAGGGCTCGGGCCAGCTCGAGGCGGCATCGGCCTTCCTCGATCCTCCATCCCGCCCGCTCCCAGTGCGCGACGCTAGCGTTCAGGAGCTCCATCGCTCTCGGAGGGTCTCCGTGCGCGAGGGCGACGACTCCTTCCGCCTTCGCCAGGTAGGCGAGGGCGGCCGCCGAATCCGAGGGTGCGACCGATCGCCGTATCTCGGCCACGTAGCGGTCCGCTTCTCCGAGATTCCCCTGCTGGATCGAGCAGTCGACCAGCGGGGCGAGCGAGAGGATCGGGAGGAATCTCGACCAGGACCAGAGGTTACCTCGGATCGCTTCGAGACTGTGGCGCCAGCGTTCGGACGCGGCCCCGAGGTCGC
>JASHUJ010000128.1 GCA_030040035.1 Thermoplasmata archaeon | reverse complement strand
CACATCGCGAACGATACCCCGTCTGGAGCGTACACGCTCTTTGTGGTGGGCGCGACCTTCGGGTACGGGGCAGCCCCGCTGCCGATCGCCAGTTCCGACGGAGCCGGTTACTTCGCCTACAACAATTCCTTCTTCCTCGTATCCGCGGTCTCGGGCACCTGGACCCAGCCGTCCGTCACTTGCCCGACGTCGGGAGGCGCGAACGCGTCCTTCTGGGTGGGTCTCGACGGTATCGTCTCGTCCTCGACGGAGCGGATTGGCACGCTCGCGACGTGCTCGAGTGGGACCGCATCCTACTCCGCGTTCTGGCAGGTCACGCCGAAGTCCGACGCGCTCCACCCGATCTCCAGCACCTCGGTCCCCGTGGCCCCGGGCGACACGGTCACCGCGTCGGTCAGCTGGAGCTCAAGCTCCTCCGAGTTCGAGCTGAAGATCAAGGTCGCCGGTCACTCCTTCTCGAAGAAGGTCAGCCAGTCGACGATCCGCAACACCGCGGAATGCATGGTGGGGGCCGAGCCCCCCCATTCGGGCGCCGCCGCGTCTCCACTGGCGGACTTCGGCGAGGTCACGTTCACCTCGTGCACGGCCACGATCGGGCCGGTCTCGGGGCCTCTCGGAAGCTTCGCCGAGACGGGCCAATCGTTCATCCTCTCGCCTACCGAGGGGTCTCTGGCCGTCCCGAGCACGTTCGAGAGCGGCTACGAGTTCTTCGTGGAATGGATCGGCCCTCGATCCGGATGAGCGGCCCCGACCGAGCGGGTTGTACGTACCTCGCTTCCTGAGTCCTTTCAACCCAGTTTGAGAGTCGTTGGAGGTCCGCGAGCCGATACGGCTCGAGCGCCGCAAGGAGCTCGAGGCGGGACCGATTTCGCGTTCGGGTTCGCGCTACTTTCAAATGGGAGGGACTCGGTGCCGCCGAGAAGATGGAGCTCCCCGACCGATGAAGTGGACCGCACCGATCGTCGTTCTCGTGCTGGCCTCGATGGTCCTCTCCGGGGTCTTCGCGGGCGGGACCGCATCGGGTCTCCTCGGCGCGTCGGTGCCCCACGGCAGCACTCGATCAACGACGGCCCCGCGCCTTACGACTTCCACCGCGACGATCGCCGGAGCCGAGCAGTCGCTCGAGAGCGGGCGAGGACCGGCGGCGGGCGCCCACTTGGCCTGCGAACCCGGCACGGCGCAAGCATCGATCTCGTGCGACCAAGTGCCCAGCGAACCCGGCACGAAGTACGCCCCGTCGTACCCCCCGATCGCGCCGGGGACGACGTATCTCGCAAGCTTGGCCAATGACTCCAAGGACGGTTACGTCGTCCTGTTCGGCGGGTACAACTACTCGACCAATCGCTACGGAAACCAGACCTGGAAGTTCCAAGCCGGGACGTGGACGAACATCACGAACCCCGATTCGCCTCCCGCCCGGGACCAGGCCTCCATGACGTACGACGCCGCGGACGGCTACGTCCTGCTCTTCGGAGGATTCACGAATTCGGGCGCCGCCAACGATACGTGGAAGTTCGTCGGCGGCAAGTGGACCGAACTGCACCCGACCTCCGCACCGAGCAAGCGGTACTCCGCGGACATGTCCTACGACGCCAAGGACGGGTACGTGGTGCTCTTCGGCGGGCAGATCGAGGGCGCCGTCGCGGCCGACACCTGGACGTTCGTCGGCGGCCAGTGGACCCAGCTGACGCCCCTCTCCTCGCCGCCCGGGAACTATGGCGGCGCCATGGGATACGATTACAAGGACTCCGAGGTCATCCTGTTCGGCGGCGCCGGGAGCTCGGGCAGCTACCTCGAGACCACCTGGGCGTTCTCGGGCGGCGTCTGGTCCGAGCTCTTTCCGTCGACGGCGCCCGGCGCGACCGAGTACGCCATGATGGCCTACGATGCGAAGGACGGATACCTGATCCTGTTCGGAGGGGTCGACGCGTCGGGGCAGACCTGGAAATTCGCCAAGGGGGCTTGGACCGAGCTCTCGCCGACCAATCCGCCGGGCGAGCGGTACGGGTCCGCCATGACGTACGACTCGATCGACGACTACGTCCTCATGGTCGGCGGCACGCAGTGCAACGCGAATTTCTGCGGGGACACCTGGACGTACGCTTCGAACGTCTGGGCCGATCTATCCCGCTCGACCTACCCTTCGTACCGGATGAACTTTGTACTGACCTACGATGCCAAGGATGGCTACGTGCTCCTCTTCGGCGGGATCGGCTACGACGAATCCGGGAACGATCTCTACCTGAGCGACACCTGGTCGTTCCATAACGGCGTCTGGGCCCGGCTAACGACCACGACGGCGCCGGGCCCCCGGGCGTATGCGACCATGGTGTACGACGCGACCGATGGGTACGTCGTGCTCTTCGGCGGCGCGGACGGGAACACCGGCACGTTCGTCGTGCTCAACGACACGTGGAAGTTCGTGGGCGGCAAGTGGACGAACCTCAAGCTCACCCACGCACCGGACCCGCGATACGACGCCGGCATGGTGTACGACGCGGCCGACGGGTACGTGCTCCTGTACGGCGGGGTCGTGAATTCGGCGATCGCTTCGGACTCCTGGAAGTTCGTCGGGGGCGCGTGGGTCCAGCTCACCGGCGCCGGCGCGCCCGCGCCGTTCTACGGAGAGGCGCTAACCTACGATGCGGCGGACGGCTACGTGGTCGCCTTTGGCGGGATCGGTGGGATCGGAGCGTGCAACAACGGCGTGACCGCCTACTGCGCGCTGCACACGACGTGGAAGTTCCTGGACGGAACTTGGACCAACATCACCTCGCTCTCCTCTAAGATGCCGCCCTCGCTCGACGGGGGGGTGGCGTTCTACGACAACTCGACTAAGGACGTAGTGCTGACCTCTGGAATCCAGTACACGAGCGGATCGAGCAGCGACTTCCAAGGAACCTGGACGTTCTCGGCGGGGAGTTGGAAAGAGCTGAGCCCCCTGACCCCTCCGCCACCGGTGCCCAACGGGGGCCCCGGGGGCGCGGTGTACGACGTGAAGGATGGCTACGGGCTCTTGTTCGGTCCGTCCGTGACCTCGTCGGGAGGTGCCTTCGGGGATGTCAGCCAGACCTGGATGTTCTCGAGCGACCAGTGGACCGGGATCAGCCTGTTCTACTCGCCGCCCCCCCGGTATGGCGCCAGCATGACGTACGACGCCGCGGACGGCTACGTACTGCTCTTCGGAGGGTTCGACACGCAGTACTATGGGGACACGTGGTCGTACGCGAACGGGAACTGGAGTCAGGTGCTCGTCACCTCCGCTCCTCCGGCCCGGGCGAACGCCAGCATCGCCTACGATGCGGCGGACGGGTACGTCGTCCTGTTCGGCGGGGAGGAACCCCATTCGCCGACCCCGAAGGTGTTGGGCGACACCTGGAAGTACGTCGGCGGAAAGTGGACCCAACTCAAACCCTCGACCGCGCCGAGCGCCCGTTTCGGCGCCGCGATGTCGTTCGACGCGGCGGACGACTACACCGTCCTCTTCGGCGGATGCGGCACCTACGTCTGCGCGAGCCAACTCGCCGACACCTGGAAGTTCGTGGGCGGGGTGTGGACGAACCTCACGACGAAGCTGACGGGCGGAGTCTCGCCGCCGGGGACCACGGACGCGGCCATGACGTACGACGCGCACGACGGGTACGTGCTGATGTTCGGCGGATACGGGACCGCCGCCTACCTCGCGACCACCTGGAGCTATCTCGACGGCAAGTGGACGGATCTCACCGGCTCGTCCGCGCCCCTCGGCCGGATCCATGCCACGCTGGTCTACGACAGCTCCGACGGGTACGCCGTCCTGTTCGGAGGCGAGACGAACGGAGCCTTCGATGGCGACACGTGGACGTACGCCGCCGGCACGTGGACGAACATCACGTCGTCCCTGACGCACGCCCCGAGCGTGCGCTACCTCGCCGCCGCGACCTTCGAGAGCGCGAACGGCTACGTCCTCCTCTACGCCGGCTATCAATACCTGCCGTCGACCGGCGAGCGATCGGTCGCGGGCGACACATGGGAGTATCGGGCCGGCTCCTGGACTCAGTGGTCCGTCTACTAGCGACCCAAGTCCCGGGCCGCGGCTCGCTGCCGAGCCAATCCTTAAGTCGGCATATGAGCATTGATATGTATGCCTTCCCGAAACATCGCGGTGCAGAAGGCGACGTACGATGCCCTGCTAGCTGAGAAGCGAGGTAACGAGAGCTTCACCTCCGTGATCCGCCGGCTGCTCGGTAACCAGGCGGATGTGAGCGGTCTCGCCGGCGCGTGGGGGAGGGCCCGCGCCCGGTCGGACGACGCGGCGCTGCGAGCGCTACGGGCTCCGGTCCGAGGGCGACGATGAAGGGACTGGATACCTCGATCCTCCTCGGCCTGCTGCACGGAGACCCCCAGATCCGGACGGCGCTCCATCGACTGCGCGAGGTCGAGCTCGCCACGACCGAAGCGAACCTGCTCGAGCTGGCCTTGCTGGCCTCGAAAGAGAAGACGGAGCGTCGTCGGCGCCGATCCGCCCTCCAGCAGCTGAGGAATCGGCTCACCGTGCTCCCGCTCGACGCCCGGGGAGGCGAGCGGGCCCTCCGACAGCTGAAGGACGGTCAGCCCCTCCCTCCGCCCCTCGTCCTCGGGATGCTGTGTGCCTTCGACTCAGCCGGCTGCGACGAGCTGTTCACCCGAGGGGACTGCGAGAGTTGGGGAAAGTGGGGGTTCAAGATCACTAGAGTCGGACATAAGAGTGCTAAGTAGCCATGATATCGTTACCAACTTTCTTAAGACGCTGAATAAAATTGGTAGGGATGGGGCCGGTCTGACGGAGAACGTCGGAAAGGGCCCTTGGAGCCACATTTGGCCATTCGTCTGGGTGATTTGGCCCAATCAGTGCCGAACCGAGCGGATCTCCTCGCGTTCTGCCACTAGAGTATCATCACAACCATTACTCATGATAGGAAAACCCATCGGCGAGGGTGGGTGTACAATGGGGACCGGTGGTCAGTCTCCGAGGTGATGTTGTATTGCAGGGATTATACAACATACCCGCGGGGTGGGACGAGCGGTCACAATCGCGACCGAGGGTACCCTCGCGAACATGCCACTTCTGCTACGTTCTAGGGGGTTGTACGGCGCCTGAGCCGCCCCGTAGGGCGGCTGGGACCGGGAATGGACCCGCCGCCGAACAACGCCGCCGGGTGCGATCCTTGCGCGCAGTTGCCTGTCGGGAAAGGTCTCGAGAGTCCTAGAGGGCCCAACCACCCGTCCGGTA
>JASHUJ010000127.1 GCA_030040035.1 Thermoplasmata archaeon | reverse complement strand
CCCCCGACCAGCGCCGGCAATGCTACTGGAGCGGGCCGAACGTGGTCGGCCCGCTCGCAGTTCGGATTCAAATCCCAAGGCGGCCGCGCACCCCCGCATAGTGGAGTGCCGGGAGGGTGAGCTCGAACCCCGGTGGAGTTTCTATCGAGAGGATATCGCGCGGATGGTCTCGGGTAGTTCGGCTCCCCGCATCCCTCAGTAATCTGAGGACCCGCAGAACTGCCGGCGTCCATGTCGACCTTTATCTACATATATCGTGTTGATATTGGTCGACATGATGGCGACTTCCAGTTCCGACTCGGCGCTTGCGATCCGTTTGGAGCGGCTGACGGGGGAAGAGGCTTCGTGCTGCGTACCGGAGTACCAAGACTTTGCGAAGGATATCGTCAGTTCGGCCCGTTTCCGGGAGTCGTTGAAGCGGGTGCGTGCTCTCGCCGACGAGAATCGCCTCCTGGCAGTTGCGTTACTCAAGCGACGCAAGGAGCTCTGTGCGTGCGAAATCCAAGCGGCGACGGGCCTCACGCATGCGACCGTGAGCCATCACATGGCCATTCTCGGGGACGCGCAGCTCGTGAGATCCCGTCGTGAGGGGAAGTGGATGTACTACCGGCTGGCCGAACGCACGGAGCTCGGCGTCCCGTGAACCCCCGCGGCATATCGGGGGCCGCCGCCGACGTTCGAAGGCAGCAGGTACGCGCCCGATACGGACGGATCGCATCAGAGGGACGGTGCTGTTCGGTCGGGCGGACGCGCTCGATTTGTCGCGCGGACGAGACGGAAGGGGCCTCCGGCGACCTCAAGTCAGTAGCACCCCGGATTGGGTATTCGACCCGGGATCTGGCGATCCTGCCCGAGGGCGCGAATCTCGGTCTGGGCTGCGGCAATTCAACCGCGATCCGGGCGCTGCGGCCCGGTCAGGTGGTCCTCGATGTCGGGAGCGGTGCGGGAATCGACTGTTTCCTAGAGGCGCGGAAGGTCGGGACGAAGGGCCGCGTCATCGGGGTCGACATGACCCCGGAGATGATCCGAAAGGCGCGAGAGAACGCTCGGAAGCGTCGGTACGGAAACGTCGAGTTTCGGCTGGGGGAGATTGAGCGCCTCCCCGTCGCCGACGAATCGGTGGACGTCGTGATCTCGAACTGCGTCATCAACCTCGTCTCGGAGAAGGCTCGGGCCTATCGCGAAGCCTTTCGGGTGCTCCGTCCCGGCGGCCGTCTTGCGATTTCCGACGTCGTGGCCACGCGCCCAATCTCCGCCGGAGCCCGAGCTGACCCGTCGTTGTGGTCGTCCTGCTCGTCGGGAGCTCTCGAAGTGCCGGCGATCAAAACCTTCCTGAAGCGGGCGGGCTTCGCGGGCGTACGCCTGGACCTGAAGATTCCCGAGGCCCTCCCGAACTCCCTTCGCGGCCAAGCCTGGCTGGGCGTCGTCCCCCCGGACCTCCAAGCGGTCAAACCGAGGGGGGGACGATAGATGGAGGAACAAACGGCCCTGTTCATCTGCGTCGAGAATGCCTGTCGATCCCTGATGGCGGAGTCGATGTTCAACCGGAATCCGGCGATCGGGTGGCGAGCCATCTCCGCCGGAACCCGACCATCCGCTGTCCCTAACCCCCGGACGGAGCGCATGCTTCGTGAACTCGGGCTCGAGCTTCCTCCGCACCCACCCCAGCTTCTGACGGACGAGATGATGGCCACGTCGAAGGTCGTCGTCACGATGGGCTGCCTCGACAGCGCCAGCTGTCCGGCGAAACTGAAGGTCATCCGAGTCCGGGATTGGGCGCTTCCCGACCCCGCGAAACTGGACGACGCCGGGTTTCGCCGGGTCCGCCGTCAACTCGAGGCCCATGTCGAGGGGCTTCGGCGAGAACTGGTTCTCGGAGACCGGCGACGGGCCGCCCTCGCCGAAACCCGCTGAGCAAGTGTGACGGGCCGCCTCCTTCGCCGATGCCTCGCCGAGGCAGCTGGGACGGCCCTCCTTGTGGGGATCGGGACGGGCACGATCGTGGCCGCCGCGAACGCAGGCGGAATCCCCCAATGGACGATGGCCATCGCGTGGTTCCTGGCCGTGTTGGTGCCAATCGTCCTGTTCATTCGCATCTCGGGAGCCCACCTGAACCCCGCCGTGACCCTGGCGCTCGCCACCAGCGGTCGGATCGCTTGGAAGGAGGCCGCTCCCTACTGGGCCTCCCAGTTCGCGGGCGCGTTCCTCGCTAGCCTCTCGGTGCTGCTGATGCTAGGCGGAGGCAGCCACCTCGGGGCGACGGTGCCGGCCAACCGCAACCCCGTCTGGACCTTTGTCGCGGAAGCTGCCTTCACGACCGTTCTCGTCGGCGCCGTGTTCGTCCTGGCGGATCGCGGAGAGGGGCGCGGCCGGTGGCGCATCTTCCTCCCACCGACGGCGGTCGGCGTTTCCACGTACGTCATCGGTCCCCTGACCGGTAGCTCGTTGAACCCCGCACGAAGCTTGGCCCCGGCAGTGCTCTCGGGGACGTACGACGGTCTATGGGTCTACCTCATCGCCGTCCCATTGGCTGCATTCCTCCTCGGCCTCCTATGGAAGCCTAGGTCCGTCGACCTGGCCGACCGGGGCCCGGGCCGAAAGGAAACAACGCGCTAGCCCGGTGCTTCGTATCCGGGGCAGTCGAAGTGCCGAGGAAATGCCGGAGAGGAAGTTCGGACGGCCCCGGGCCTCCGCGCCCAATCCACGGACGAACTGTCGACGGCGTCGCGCGCGAGCGGCGGAGGATTCTCGCCGCCGTCCTTCGCCTCGGACGGCCGTGGGCACTAGCGCGAGGAGCTCAACGGTTGGCCGCGGCGTAGTGCAGAAAAACCGCACCCCCGCCTGACTTCAGCGGCCGGGCCTCGACCAGGCGAAAGTCGTGCCGCAGTGGGGCGCCCAACGGAATCCGGTCGTCGGGGTTGTCCGGCAACCGGTCGACGTCGAACATGGGCTTTCCCCGCCCTGCCAGGCTGGGATAGACGGTCAAACGAAGCTCATCGATCAGGCCCCGACGGAGGAACTCCTGAGCTAGTCGAGGACCGCCCCCGAGGACAAGGTTTCCGCCCGGCTCCGATTTGATCCGGTCCATCTCCTTCGAGATGTCCCCGCGAACGATCCGGGACTTCGCCCAAGGAGCCGCCGTCAACGTTCGAGAGAAGACGATCTTCTCGGCGCGGTCCGCGAACTCCGAGAATTGGCGCATGTACTTCTCGGCGTCCGGCTTCTTCCGAACCTCCGGCCAGAACCCGGACCACTTGAGGTAGGTGGGCCGGCCGAGCAGCAGGGTGTCGACCGAATCCCAGTAGCTCGTGTACATCGCTTCCCAGAAATCTGAACCTTCCGTATCGCTCTCCTCGCTCTCCTCGGGGTAGGCGGGCCATTCGGCAACCCCGTCGATCGTCATTTGCAGCGCGGCCAGCACCTTTCGCGTCGACATATCGGGGGTATGGAAGTGAAACTCCGCCTTGAGTTTTGGCGCCGGCCTCGACGATCCGCCAGCCGATCGATCTAGGGGACGGCCTTCACGGCGTCGGCCTTCCGGCCCCACGCCTGAACGACAACGAACGAGATCATCGAAGTGTCAGGTTGGGCAACAATCCGCTCTACATCCGCTACGACCCGATCAAGTTCCGGCTCGCTCATCAGTCCGCTGTCGAGGATCCGCCGTCTCAGGGAGGTCGCGAACTGGATGGCGGCTCGCATGTACGGGTGCCCATCG
>JASHUJ010000126.1 GCA_030040035.1 Thermoplasmata archaeon | reverse complement strand
GCCGGTCACGACGGAACATGGGTCGCCCATCCGGCCCTCGTCGGGGTCGCCCAGGAGGTGTTCGACCGGGAGATGCCGGCTCCGAACCAGATCGCGGTCCCTCGGCCCCCGTCGGGCGTCGGACCGGCCGAACTGCTCGCGATCCCCACCGGTGCGATCACCTCGGACGGAGTCCACCGGAACACCCGGGTCGCGTTCCTGTACCTGACCGCTTGGCTGTCCGGTAACGGCTGCGTGCCCATCGACCAGCTCATGGAGGACGCGGCGACGGCCGAGATCGCCCGCACCCAGCTCTGGCAATGGGTCCATCACGGGGCGCGTACGGAGGACGGCCATCTCGTCGACGCGGATCGCGTCCGCTCATTCTTGGACGCGGAACGAGCCGCACTTCGCCACGACCCGGAACGGAGCGCCGATCTCGCGGCGGCGGAACGCGCGGCGGCGGTGCTCGACGACGTCGTGCGACGACCCGATCTCGTGGAGTTTATCACCGAGCACGTGTACTCGGAACTCGACCGCAGCGCGGGCGGCGGAACGGCATGAAAGAGAACGTCGGCTCGGACTGGAAGAAGTCCGAACGCTGGAGGGGGATCGTCCGACCGTACCGACCGGAGGACGTCGAGCGGTTGCGGGGCTCGGTCACGGTCGCGCACACGCTCGCGAACCTCGGAGCGCAGCGGCTCTGGCGGCTCCTTTCGAGCGAGCCGTTCGTCCCAACGCTCGGCGCGATGACCGGCACCCAGGCGGTCCAGATGGTCGCGGCGGGACTGCCCGCGATCTACGCGAGCGGCTGGCAGGTCGCCGCGGACGCGAACGACTCATTCGAGACGTACCCCGACCAGAGCCTGTACCCGGCCGACTCGATGCCTCACCTGGTCCGACGGATCAACCGCGCGTTCCGTCGCGAGGACGAAAAGCAGCACGCCGCGGGCAAGGACGAGATCTACTGGTATGCGCCCATCGTCGCCGACGCCGAAGCCGGGTTCGGTGGCAACCTGAACGTCTTCGAGCTGACGAAATCCTTGATCGAAGCCGGGACGGCGGGTCTCCACATCGAGGATCAACTCGCGTCGGTCAAGAAGTGCGGGCACATGGGCGGCAAGGTCATCGTCCCCGCGCGCGAGTTCAACCAGAAGCTCTGGGCCGCGCGGCTCGCCGCGGACCTCCTGGATGTCCCGACCGTGATCATCGCGCGCACTGACGCGCTCTCGGCGAAGCTCCTGACGAGCGACATCGATCCGCGCGACGCCCCGTTCCTCACGGGCAAACGGACCTCGGAGGGGTTCTTCGAGATCACCGGCGGGCTCGACCAGGCGATCGCGCGGGCGCTCGCCTACGCGCCGTACGCAGACCTTCTCTGGTTCGAGACCGCGGGGCCGGATCTCGAGGAGGCGGAGCGGTTCGCCCGAGAGGTCCACGCGGAGCATCCGGGCAAGATGCTCGCCTACAACTGTTCCCCGTCGTTCAACTGGCGCAAGAAGCTGAAGCCCGAGGTGATCGCCGAGTTCCAGTCGACGATCGCCGAGATGGGCTACAAGTTCCAGTTCGTCACGCTCGCCGGGTTCCACGCGGTGAACCTGTCGATGTTCCAGCTGGCAAAGGGCTACGCCCAGACCGGCATGAGCGCGTACTCCGATCTGCAGGAGGAGGAGTTCCGCGCCGAAGCGGAAGGGTACGGCGCGGTGAAGCACCAGTCGTTCGTCGGCACCGGCTACTTCGACGAGGTCGCCCAGATCCTGTCGGGGGGGCTTACCTCGACGCTCGCGATGGACGGCTCGACGGAGGCCGAGCAGTTCGAGCCGGCCGCGCCGCGCAAGCCGAACGAATCGGCGCGGTCGCCCCGGACCCGTTCAGCCTCCTCGAAGGCCACCTAGGCCTCCGGCACCGCGCGGGTCATCCCCGGTGCCAGAGCCGGCGCGCGGCGAGAGCCAGCAGCACTTCCGAAGGGCCGTGCGCGATCCGACCGCTGCGGACGTCGCGGTACCGCTGCTCGTGCGGGAGCTCGCCGGAGTAACCACGACCGCCGTGGAACTGGATGGCGTGATCGAGCGTCTCCAGGGCCACGTCCGTCGCCATCCACTTCGCGATCGCACTGTCCGTTTCAGCGTCCTCCCCGCGGTCGAGCCGCTCCAGCGTCCGTTGGACGTAGAGCCCGACCGCCTCGAGCCGCCCCCCGTCGCCGACGAGCGGAAAGGCGACGGCCTCCTGGGCCGAGAGCGGCCCGCCGAAGGCGACCCGTCGTTCGACGTGGGCGACCGTCTCCTCCCACGAGGCGCGCGCGACCCCGAGGTAGATCGCTGCCAGCAGGGCGCGTTCGCGCACGAGTTCGCGGCGCACGTAGTCGAATCCGTGACCTTCGGCTCCGATGCGGTAACTTGCCGGAAGCCTCACTCCCGAGTACCGAACGGTCCCCCGACGCATCCAGCGCTCGCCCAGGTCCGGTGGCCCGGCCGCGCGCGTGATGCCCGGTAGGTCCTGGGGCACGAGGAACGCGGTGATCTCGCGCTTCGGATCAGCGCCGGGAACTCGCGCGTAGACGATCGCCGCTTCCGCTTCCTCGGCGAACGCGACCTCGCTCTTCTCTCCGTCCAGAACGTACGCATCCCCGAGCCGACGGGCCCGCATCGCGATCGCGGCCGCGTCGGATCCAGCGCTCGGCTCGGTGAGCTGGTTGCCGACGAGGCGCTCCCCCCGTACGAGCGGCCGGAACCAGGCCCCGACGAGCTCCTCCGAGCCCTGCTCCGCGAGCACCGAGCAGAACTCGGGCTGGAGCGCGAGCTTCGCGAAGGTCGTCCCGCTGGAACGCGCCAGGAGGAAGAGGAGATTCCCGACGCGGGGGAGCGGCAGTTCCCGGCCGCCGAGCCCTCGGGCGGTCCGCAATCCCAGCCAGCCCGCTTCGCCCATCGCGCGGAACTCCGTCCGGGGAAAGGCCGGCGCCCGGTCGAGCGCGCGATACCGTCGGGCGAGATCGAGCCGTTCGATGGACGTCTCCATCTCCTCACGGAGCGGGTCGTCCGGCAGGGCCGGTAGGTGGGCCATCTAGAGCCCCTCGCCCACGAAGTATCCGGGCTCTCGGGATGGGGGACCCCGGGGAGGCTCCTCGCCGACGACCCCCGCCTTCCGCAGCCGCGCGAAGCGGTCCGGTGAGTAGCCGAGAAGACCGACCAGCACCCGCTCGTTGTCCTGTCCGAGCCACGGGGCCCCTCGCCAGACCCCACCGGGCGTCCCGGAGAACTTCGGAGCGACTCCCGCCCCTTTCACGCGACCGGCGACCGGATCGTCCCACTCCACGAACATGCCGCGTTCGCGGTAGTGTGGATCGCGCGCGATATCCGCGATGTCGAGCACTCGCGCGATCGCGAGGTCGCGCTCGCGCCCGATCGCCTCGAGCTCGGCGCGAGTGCGGCTCGCACAATAGGCTCCGATCGCCGCGTCCACCGCCGCGCGGTGGGCAAGGCGGTAGTCGCGGTCATCGAAGGTCGGATCGGAGAACCCGATGAGGTCGCGCAGTCGGGCCCAGGCCTCCTCGGTCGGCGCAGCGACGACGACCCAGCCGTCCTTTGCGCGATGGACGTCGTACGGGTGCAGGCGGGCGTGGCCCGTACCGTAGCGCGCGCGCACGATCCCGCGCATGAAGTAGTCGAGGGCCAGGTTCTCGAGCAACGTGAAGAAGATCTCGTACTGCGCCACGTCCACGGCCTGCCCCCGGCCCGTCCGCTG